>NZ_SGSW01000017.1:0-84086 GCF_004209125.1 Acinetobacter sp. WCHAc060033
ATTATTTATCACCTCGTCAGTGATAAATAAGACGCAATAAACACTCAACAACCTACCCCTGTAAGCTAAGTTCGTTTGCTGTATCGCGTCGGGATGAGCTCATTATAGGGCAATTTCTTACACTCGCAAGTGCTTTTAACTGATTGTTTTATTGAGTGTTGTATTTTTGTGCACCATTTTGGTTCAAAAACACACTTTTTGACGCATAAGTTTTTAATTATAAAGCAGAAATATTTAAAAAATATTTCTGCTTTATATTTTCATTATTTTTTTGATTTATTGTCGGTCGTTTGAATACTGATGATTTTTACAGCTTGTTTAGGTACATCTTGGTACATACCAACGGTTCCTGTCGGAGTATTTACAATTTTATCGACAACATCTAAACCTTGTGTAACTTTACCAAACACAGCGTAGCCTGGATTTCCTACCGATTTATTTAAAAAGTCATTATTGGCAACATTAATAAAGAACTGACTAGTTGCAGAGTTCGGATTATTGGTTCTCGCCATTGCTAATGTGCCACGTGTATTCTTCAAACCATTATTTGCTTCATTTTGGATTGGTGCTTGGGTTGCTTTTTCTTTCATATTGCTATCAAAACCGCCACCTTGGATCATGAAGCCAGGAATTACGCGATGGAAGATCGTTCCATTATAGAATTGGCTATTTACATAACTCTTAAAGTTTTTAACTGAGGTCGGTGCTTGTTCATCATATAGTTCAATATTGATATTGCCTAAATTGGTTTTGATTTGCATATTTGTATTTGCAAATGCTGAATTAACTATAAATACCAATCCTAAACTTAAACCTATCTTTTTGATCATTCTCTTTCGTCCTGAGCCGTTTTAAACTAATTGTTGCTTATATCAATGACTTCAGTAAATGAATCACTGAAGGAATTAAACTTGAGTAGGCTAATCTATGTGACTATACAAGCTTAATCAATATTACGTTTGCCATTACTCTGTATCTTGAATGTTGCGAATAAAATGAAAATAGAAGAATCCATTTCACATACTGCTTTACCTTGGGAACTTTCTGGCGAAGGCTATATTTTAAATTATTGGTTAAGCCCAGCATTTACACGGCGCTTTCAAAACTTCGGCTTAGTAGAAGCTAAATTTGGGCGAATCGTTCAGGTTATCCTTGTACGCTATTATTCTTCGCCTGTCGGTCCTTATGATGAGTTATTAGTTTTAGATCATACTACTCAAAATTTTAAAATAAGTTCTAACATCCCCAAAATATATGTTTCTAGCCAAGCATCTGTAAATGAAGGGCGCTATCATTGGGGTATTCCGAAAGAGTTGGCGAGTTTTAATTGGAAACATTCTAAGCAACAATTACATTGTGATATTCAAGTTGGAAGTGAAACACTCTCATTAACCATCAATTTAACGCAATTAAAATCATCACATGCAATATCTTCAAAACTTATACCCTCTCGTTTATTAAACATTCAACAAAAAGATCATCTGTTTCTGTATCAATTCTCGCCTAAGTTTAAAAGTAAAATTGCTTATATTTCTAATGCGACTTGGAATAATACACAAAGTATTTTTCCAGACTTTTCTAAAGCGACTTTTCTTAAAGGTTTTTATTCCACTGACTTTAAACTTATTTTCCCTGAGTCGGTCAAAACTAAATTAGTAAATACATAATTTAAATACTCTTTTAACGTAAATGATCGATTGTTCTAAATAAAACAATCGATCATTTGTGTTTTGATCTTTTAAGCTGCTTTTATCAAGGAATTATTGTTTATCCCAAAACTTACGGAACTCTTTGCTCATTTCGATGACATTCTTTTTCGCTTTACGTGAAATTGGTGTGAGGTTGATAAAGCCATGTGTTTGGTCTTCATAGTCTTGATAATGAATTTTCACACCATGCTGACGTAATTTATAAGCATAGATTTTACCTTCGTCATGAAGTACATCATGTCCTGCAGTTACTACAAATGCAGGGGCTAATTTTTTCAAATTACCGTAAGTTGGCGAAATAATCGTATCGTCTAATGCAATATTGAATCGCGTCGCGTAATAGTCAGTCACGTAATCAATGTCAGATCCAGTCAAAACTAATCCATCTTTATAAGCAAAAAATGATGGATGACGGCTCTTAAAATCAACCGCTGGGTAAATTAAAAACTGTGCCTGAGGAGCGTAAGCTTCATTGACTGTTCTTTGAGAGAGGACTGCGCAAATATTTCCACCTGCACTATCTCCTGCAATCGCAATTTTATTTTTTAGAATTTTAAACTGACGGCGATTTTGATATACCCAAGCTAAGGCATCTTCACACGATTGAATCAACTCACGAGGTCCAACTTCAGGTGCAAGAGGGTATTCTATACTGAGGACTTGCGCTTTGGCATGTGTCGCAATCAACCGGCAAACTTCATCATGGGTATCCACACTTCCTACAACAAAACCACCACCATGATAAAACACAATCATTGGTAATTTTTTGTTGGGTGCAGGATGATAATGTCTTGCATAGATACTGCCACTTTGTAGCGGTAAACGAATATCTTCAACAAACTGAACATGAGTTGGTTTATTGGTAATCGACTGCATCTGCGATTCAAATTGCTTTCGTGAACGTTCGACATTTTCATTAATGAAACCCACTTTGCCTTGTTTCAATTGTGCTGCCATCAAACATTTCGTAAAACTATCTAATTGCGGGAACTCATAAGGATAACCCAATAGTTTAGCTAAAGATTCTTGAGCAAACGTAGGTAAACGGTCTAATGTTCTGCCTGCAGCACCCTGCCCTTTTTCGACGATGTCTTGAATATTACGTTGAAATGCAACCATTGAGTTCTTCCTTAAATGTCCAAATTCTTCATATTTTCTACATGATCAGGAATTGACTGACTATATTCTTATACAAGTCTAGCAATCGATATACAAATATAAATTTTAAATACGCTAATCTGAGTCAAATACATTGTCATTGACTATTTTGCTTTATCTCAATTTTTTTTTGCTATTTTTTGATAAATATTAAGGAGGCAACTCATGGCAATTAAAGCATTATTTGTTTCATTAATAACATCGCTACTTGCTGTTGGTTGTGTAGCATTCCCTGACGATGGTTATGATTCTCGTGGGTATGGAAGTTATGGACATCCTGTTTATCGCGATTATGACTATGATCGAGCTTATGATGCTCGATATGACCCTTATAAAGACCGTCAACGCTGGGAGCGTGAACGTGCCTACCGTATTCAGCAACAGCGGATAGAACAACAGCGGCGTGAAAATCAGTTGAAAAATCATCGTTGGCAATATGAAAAAGCCAAACGTGATCAATTGAAAAAACAGCAATGGGAACAAGATCAGCGTAAAAAATGGCAACAAGCACAACGCAAAAATGATTGGGACAATAAAACCAAGCCTGAACAGCGTTGGAATCATTCGTCAATGAAAGATCGCCAATGGGGCTATCGCCCAGATCGTCAACAATGGCAACAACGCCAACAGCAAAATCAACAACAGCAACGTGATAAAAAGCGTGATGATCGTAGAAAAGCGGATCAAAACAAAGAACAAGGTAAAAATTAACATCAGCGGATCTGAGCAAAACTCTGATCCGCTCTGTCGCTTTAGCAAATAATTAAAGCAATAAAAAACAAAAAATGATGAATTTACAAAGCTATTAACTGGTTCACATTTCAGAATGTTTTCTACTTATTTTTGTCATTTAAGTCATTGCGATTTTCTCTAATTCAAGTAATCATTTTCTCAACATCAACTCATCAAATGGCTTGAGCAATAAATTCAGAATTTATTGTTTTAAATTGAATAAAGTTCTATTTCGACATATAGAATTTCTTGCTAAATTTATTTTGATGTAAAAAGTTCACCGATACATATGTTTTAAACTGGATCGTTTGAACATCAATAATATTGATCATGGAAAGGAAAAAAATAATGAAATGGTCTAAAGCCCTTCTCGTCACAGCTGGTTTAATGGCTACTACCTCTGCAACTCAAGCAAAACAAGTCATGTGTGTCTTTGATTTAGTTGGTAAAAATGGTGATGTATTTACCCTAATGAAAGACTATCAGCTTGCTGCTAAAAACTGGGGTGCAGATCTTGAATTAAAAGTGAATTCAAATGAAGCTGTAATTGCTGAAGATTTTAAAGCAGGTAAATGTGATGCCGTAAGTATCACAGGTATGCGTGGACGCCAATTTAATAACTTTACAGGCTCACTCGATGCAATTGGTGCAATCCCTGATCTCAATCTCGCTGTGAAAGTTATGCAAGGTTTAGCTAACCCAAACTTTGCTAAATATATGACCAGTGGACAATATGAAGTCGTTGGTGTCATTCCAGTAGGTGATGCATATCTATTGGTCAATGATCGCAATATCAATACTGTGGCAAAAGCAGCAGGTAAAAAAATTGCTGTCCTTGATTACGACCAAGCACAGAAAATCATGGTACAGCAGATTGGTGCACAAGCTGTCAGTGCTGATGTAACCAATTTTGGTGCAAAATTTAATAATGGACAGGTCGATATTATTGGTGCACCTGTTGCTGTATTTAAACCTTTAGAGTTACATAAAGGCTTAGGTACTAAAGGTGCAATTGTGAATTACCCACTGTTACAAGTGACTGGAAATATCATCATTCGTCCAGATAAATTCCCTGCAGGCTATGGTCAAAAATCGCGTGATTGGGTGAAATCTCAATTACCACGTGCCAATGGTATTATTGGGAAAATGAAAGCAGATATTCCTTCAAAATACTGGATGCAAGTACCTGAAGGAGATAAACCAGGTTATCAAAAGCTAATGCGTGAATCACGTATTAATCTGACCAAACAAGGCGTTTATAACAAGCAAATGATGAAGATTCTTTGGCAATTCCGTTGTAAGAATAGCCCAACAAACTTTGAATGTGCACTACAGGATGAAAACTATAAATAAGTTCATCTACTAAATTTTACTTAAATCCGATAAATTTAGTCTGAATTTACTTTAAAGTTCACTCACTGACCATATATTGAGTATGTTATACTGAATATATGGTCTTTTCGTTTAAGCCATTTGAATCTGAGGAACAATATCATGACCGCCCAAGCACTTGAGATGACTGATAATGCTGCAAATAAAGTTCGCCAACTGCGTGACAGTGAAGGTAATCAAGAACTGATGTTACGTGTTTATGTAACAGGTGGTGGCTGTTCAGGTTTTTCTTATGGTTTTAACTTTGCTGAAAATGCCAATGAAGACGATGCCGAGTTTGTGAATGGCGATGTCAAAATGTTGGTTGATTCATTGAGCTATCAATATTTAGTCGGTTCAAAAGTCGACTATATTGAAGGTCTTGAAGGTTCACGTTTTATTGTTGAAAACCCAAATGCGACAACAACTTGTGGTTGTGGTTCTTCATTCTCGATCTGATCTAAAGAATTTATAAAAATGCCCTCAAATTTGAGGGCATTTTTATATCTAACGTATCAATCTTCTACGCAACTGCATCTAAAATATATTGACTAAGCTCTTTGGCATTTTGTACAGGAATCCAATGGGTTGCATCCATAATCACTTCTTTATACGGCGCATGAACATAATTTTTATTGTATTCCACACCTTTAGGACCAATCGCTGAATCGTATTTTCCCCAAATAAATAAAGTCGGGACTGTGATCGGTTTCAATAAGTTTTTATTGGAACTAAATGGTAAACCTCGATACCAGTTTAAAGCTGTACTTAAACGCTTTTCATTGACAATTTCTTGTTGAAAGTCCTTGAGCTGTTGTTCTGTCATGCCTGAATCTTTCAATAAAGCCAAACCAATCTGAGGTACTTTTTCAAACAGTAGTTCAGGAATTTTAGGCAACTGAAATAAGCCCATATAATAAGATTTAAACAATTGATTACTGGTCAGCATCGCTTTCATGAACGCGGCTTTATGTGGTACTGAAATGGTAATTAAATGCTTTATTTTCTCAGGATAACGCTGTGCCACATCCCAAGCCACAACCGCACCCCAATCATGCCCCACCAAATAAACAGGTTGTTGAATAATGTCGAGTAAAGCATTTACATCTTCAAGCAAAGCAGAGCCACGATAGTCACGACGGCTAGTTGGTTGCGCACCTAGACTATACCCCCGTTGATTGACTGCAAAAGTTCGATAACCTTGTGTATTCAAAATTTCTGAAGTTTCTTGCCAACTTTTATTGGTTTCAGGAAAACCATGTAAAAGAACAAAAACTTGCCCGTCTAATGGTCCAGAATCAATGACATCAAAGCTTAATCCTTCTCGTTGATAAGATTCTAGTCGTTGTGTTTTTATCGCTATAGTCATGGTGATTTCTACTATTTCCTATTCTCATTTTTATTGATATTGCAGTTGAATCTTAGTTTTGTTAACAGCTCGAAAGGACAAATCTAGGGTTAAACAGGTCGATCATTGTCTGACAATCTACCTGTTTGATACCCATAATTTTACAACTTATACAGCGGTGATTGTCCCTAAAACACGATAGCCTTTTGCACCTGTCACCGCAGGTAAGTTACCACTTTGCTGTAAATCAAAACGCATGGCTAACCAAGCAAAAGCTGTTGCCTCAACCCAAGTCGGTGCTAAGCCCAGTGCGGAAGTCGTTTGTACAGACCAATTATGTTTACGCAAACGCCAACGCAATTGTTCAAGCAAATGTGAGTTATATGCACCTCCACCACAGACATAGACTTCACCGGTATCTAAAGGCGAGCGGTAAATGGCTTTTTTAATAGCACGAGTGGTCAGTTTCATCAGTGTCGCTTGAACATTTTCAGGTGTATCTTCAAGCTCATCGTATTCCAGATCATTGCGCCAATCTGAAATTTGCTCATCCAACCATTCTAAATTAAAGTCTTCCCGCCCCGTACTTTTCGGTGGTTCTTTGGAAAAATATTCATGTGCTTGCAAACGATCTAATAAAGATCGAATCGGTTGACCATAGGCTGCCCAGTTGCCATTTTCATCATAAGGCTGTCCTGTATAGCGATGACACCAAGCATCCATCAGTATATTGGCTGGTCCTGTATCAAAACCATAAACACCTTGATCATCGCCTGCAGGTAACATACTGACATTAGCAATCCCACCCAAATTCAGAATCACTCGGTGAATGGTTGGATGTTGGAATAGTGCTTGATGGAATGCAGGAACCAATGGTGCACCTTGCCCTCCTGCCGCCATATCACGGCGACGGAAATCTGAAATTACAGGAATTTGGGTAATTTCAGTAATAATATTTGGATCACCAATTTGTAGCGTAAACCCATGTTCAGGACGGTGACGAATGGTTTGACCATGTGAACCTATCGCTTTGATTTGACTTCGATCTAAATTATTTTCATTGATCAGTTGATTAACGCCATTTCCAATCATGCTTGCAAGCGCAACATCTGCTTTGCCCATCCGATCAATTTCATTGTCATCTGGAAGAGTTAAAGCCATTAATTCATCCCTTAAATCAGGGTCAAAAGGCACTGTTAAAGTTGCATGAATATGTAAAGGATCAAATGAAGCAGCAACAAAATCGACGCCGTCCATGCTGGTTCCAGTCATTACGCCAATATAGATTGTTGTCATGAGATATTCTTCGCCTGCATTATGCTGAAAAAATGTTAGTATATCGCACAAATGAGATAACTGATGTATTGGATTTTGTGATGTCTAATTTCCTACCAGCGGAAGAACAACTTGCCCTCATCCAACGAGGCACACACGAGATTATTTCTGAAGAGGATTTATTAAAAAAACTCAAAGAAAATCGCCCTTTAAATATTAAAGCGGGCTTTGACCCAACAGCACCTGACTTACACTTAGGTCATACTGTACTGATCAATAAATTAAAAACCTTTCAAGATTTGGGTCATAACGTGACCTTCTTGATTGGTGACTACACTGCCATGATCGGTGATCCAACAGGTAAAAGTGCAACGCGCCCACCATTATCACGTGAGCAAGTTTTAGAAAATGCAAAAACCTATCAAGAACAAGTCTTTAAAATTCTTGATCCGAATAAAACTAAAGTTCGCTTTAACTCAGAATGGTTTGCAACAAAAACTGCGGCTGATTTGATTCAATTGGCTTCACAGCAAACTGTTGCGCGTATGTTAGAACGTGATGACTTCACAAAACGTTATAACAACCATCAACCGATTGCGATTCATGAGTTCTTGTATCCATTGGTTCAAGGTTATGACTCAATCGCACTAGAAGCAGACGTAGAACTTGGTGGTACAGACCAAACTTTTAACTTGCTCATGGGTCGTACGCTTCAAGGTCGTTTTGACCAAGAAGCGCAAGTGTGTATCACTGTACCAATTCTTGAAGGCTTAGATGGCGTTAATAAGATGTCTAAATCTTTAGGCAACTATATCGGTGTATTTGATGCACCTGGCGCAATGTATCAAAAAGTATTGTCTATGCCTGACAGCTTGATTGAACGTTATTTTGAATTACTCAGCTTTAAATCAATGGACGAAATTGAAGTTCTATTGAAAGAAATGGCTGAAGGTCGTAACCCTCAAGATATCAAGAAAATTCTTGCATTGGAATTGGTTGAACGTTTCCACGGTGCTGAAGCTGCAGAACATGCACACAAAGGTGCAGGTAATTTAATTACGGAAGGTGAGCTACCAGAAGGTACACCTGAAATCACCATTTCACGTAGCGAATTTGGCGGTGAAGTGTCTATTATTTCAATTCTTCGTGCAGCTGGTCTAACCAAAAACTCAGCACAATCGAAAGATGCTGTTTCACGTGGAGCCGTTAAAGTCGATTGGGAAACCGTTGATGCAAGTTATATGGTGAAAGAGAACGTGACCTTAATTATCCAAGCAAGCAAAAAAGCCATAGCCAAAGTCACATTTACCGACTAATAATTTTTTGTGATTTTTGAATATTTCAAAGCCATCTAAATGATGGCTTTGTTATTTTGGATGACCTAAAATTATTCGCCAGGAAGAGAGCATTCAAAGTTGGTTCGATCAACGGTACAACGTGCTCTTTTAAGTACAGACATCATCACAGGGTCGTATACTCCCCTTTTAGTTAATTCGATCCGACCATCACGCAACAATTTTTGGTAACGAAGCGCATCTTCTTTAGAAACATCTATCTTATATTTCGCAGGTATTTCAGCTTCCATACGCTCAATATTTCTATATGAACGAGGTAATTGCTTCAATGACCAAGCTCTAGATTGCATACCGAAATCTAGTGGGAATTTATCTTTTTTAATAATCAAGTCTGCAGTTACATTGACCACAGGATAAGTAAACATTGCACCATTTGCACTTATCCCTTTATAAATTTCAAGCGGTTTATAAGCATAGGCAGGGGAAGCGATCGCATCTGCCTCACCATCATTAAACTTTTTAACAAAGTTAAAAATATCTGATGGAACACCCACCGCACCGACTCGCTCCACAGCAATTTTCTGCGCAATGTCATAGTGTAAATAGGCAAATTTTTTCCCTTTGCCCTTTTCAAGGGTATTTATAGATTTATCACGTACAAACATATAGGCGATGCCAATCGGTGAAATCGCAGCTAACTCATATTCCACACCATTCTTTTCAGAAATCAATCTTTTTGCATTTCGTTTATCTAACGCGTAAGTAATTGCCTTTTTCGCAATATCATTACTTGGCACACCGCCTAAAGCATCAATTGAACCACCAAACTTATTATATTCACGCGCGCGCATAGAGGTCATCGCGGCAGCATCACACTTATTGGTTTTAAAATCTTTAGCAACTTGCTCTTCAGACTGGTACGCCACTAAACTAATATCAGCACCCCATGTTTTTGAGACTAATGCCCATTCTTCCATCAATTTATATGACTCGCCCGCTTTACCCAATAAATCAAAAATGCACACATTCTGTTTCGCAGCATGTGTAAATGAAGAGCTACTGGTGAGTAAAATAATCGGTAGTAGATATTTTTTATTCATTTTATTTCCTTATTTTGTTTAATTTATTCTATTGGGCTTACTCTCCAGCCAATGAACATTCAAAATTCGTTCTATCAATCGTACAACGAGCTTTTTTTAGCATAGACATCATTGTTGAGTCATAAACACCTTGTTTGGTTAACTCGATACGTGCATCACGAATTACCATCTGATATTTAACACTTTGTTCTTTTGTTAATGCTAATTTATACTTTGCAGGTATATTGAGCTCTGTTCTTTTCACTACATAAAATGTCCTAGGTAAGTTTTTGACAAAAATTTCTCTAGATTTATAGCCAAAATTTTCAGGGAACTTATCAGGTCTCACCACCATTAACATCGTAATGTTCATGACAGGGAACGTTACCACAGCACCATTTGCACCTAAGCCCTTATGCATTTCAAAAGGTTTATATAAATAAGCAGGTGCTGCAGTCATATCAACTTGCCCACTGTTAAATTTTTTAACTAAATTTGAGATTTCTGAAGGGATGGGAATTGCATCTACTTTTTTCAGCATATAACTTTGCGCAAAGTCATAACCGAGGAAAGAAAATTTTTGCCCTACTAAATCCTTGATTGGATTTTCTGGATTTTTAAGCACATTATATTTAACAAATAAATAAGCTGTACCAATTTGAGTAATTCCAGCGACTTCAAATTTCTCATTACTTATTCGAGAAATCATTCTTTTAGCATTTCGTTGATCTAATGCATATTTGATTGCTTTTTCTGCAATCACATTATTAGGAACTGCTCCTAATGCATCAATTGAACCTCCAAATTTATTGTAATAACGTGCACGCAATGAAGTTAAAAATGCACCATCACATTTTCCTGCTTTAAAATCTGCGTCAGCCTCTTCTTCTTTTTGATAAGCAATTAATTTAATATCTGCTTGTGATTTTTTTGCTTCTAAAGCCCATTCTTCAATTGTTTTAAAAATATCACCCGAACGACCCTGAACATCAAACACACAAATTGTTTGTCCAGCAATAGCTGAATTAGATACCATCCCCAAAAAAAGTAGGCTAAGAGCAATTTTTAAAAAGCATATATTCATTATCCATGATCTCAAAACACTCCTTACACTGTGATTAATATCACAATAATAACAATTAATACACACCATACATCTTTATTTTGGATTTATTTTGAGAAACTTAAAATTAATTAAGCATGAAAATCTGCAGGAATACGATTCAATAAAACTCCAACAATCTATCCCCCAAATTCTTTTTTCTTATATTTTTTGAACTCTTCTATTTATCATTTAGAATACGGCATCCGATAACGAATAGCTTATTTCTTATGATTCAGTTAGACCAACTTTCAATTCGCCGTGGCGGACGTATTTTATTTCAAAAAGCGTCTATGCAGCTTCATCCAGGTTGGAAAATCGGTCTTACTGGAGTCAATGGCGCGGGTAAATCTACCCTATTTTCAGCACTTTTAGGTGGTATGGAGTCAGACAGCGGTAGTTTGACACGTCCTAATGTATGGACAGTTGCCCACATGGCACAAGAAATCAAAGCCTTAGATATGAAAGCGATTGATTTTGTGCTCTCTGGTGATGAAGAGTTTTGGGATATTCAACACAAACTCGAACACTCTGATGAACTCAGCAATGATGAATTAGCACATCTATATAGCCGTTTTGAAGAAATTCATGGTTATACCGCAGCCTCAAAAGCATCACAATTGATGGCTGGTTTAGGTTTTTTTGAGCATCAGTCAGAACTTTTGGTTTCCAGTTTCTCTGGTGGTTGGAGAATGCGTTTAAATTTAGCGCGCACCCTGATGAGTCGTTCAGATTTATTATTACTGGATGAACCAACTAACCATTTGGACTTAGATGCAATTTTATGGCTCGAAGATTGGTTAAAAGCTTATGCAGGTACTTTGATTTTAATTTCACATGACCGTGATTTCTTAGATGCAATTACTGATCATATTTTGCATATCGAAAATCAAGAACTGACGCTTTATACAGGGAATTATTCAACTTTTGAAACAACACGTGCTGAACGTTTAGCGCAGCAACAACAAGCTTTTGAAAAACAGCAAGAAGCCAAAGCACATTTACAAAAATTTATTGACCGTTTTAAGGCCAAAGCCACCAAAGCACGCCAAGCACAGAGTCGAATCAAGCAACTTGAACGCATGCAAGAGCTTGCACCCGCGCATGTGGACAACCCTTTTACTTTCAGTTTCCGTGAACCAAGTAAAATGAGTTCTCCTTTATTAACCTTGGAACATGCGGATATTGGTTATGGCGATAAATTGATTGTCACCAATGTGAATTTACAAATTACTCCAAGCAGCCGAATTGGTTTATTGGGAATGAATGGTGCAGGTAAATCAACATTAATTAAATCTTTGGTAGGTGATTTAGCCTTACTTAAAGGTACACGTAAAGATTCAGAACTGCTTAATATCGGTTATTTTGCACAGCATCAAATGGATGCTTTAGATGGCAATGCCAGTCCAATGCTACAACTCTCACGTATTGCTGATCCAAAAATTAGTGAAGCAACTTTACGCTCGTTCTTAGGAAGTTTTGGCTTTAGCGGTGAACGTATGGACACCCCAAGTGAAAGCTTCTCAGGTGGTGAACGTGCACGATTGGCTTTGGCATTAATTGTCTGGTTACGCCCAAATGTTCTGATTCTCGATGAGCCGACGAACCATTTAGATTTAGATATGCGTCATGCATTAACCATGGCATTGCAAGACTTTGAAGGTGCTGTGGTACTGGTTTCGCATGAACGTCAATTGATTGCATCTGTTTGTGATGAATTAATATTGGTTCACAATGGTCAAAGCAAAGAATTTGATGGCGATCTACAAGATTATGCAGCATGGTTACGCCAAGCACGCATTGATATGATCAAAAATGGGCAGCAACCGAGCGCTCCGATTCAGTCACAAGTTGTTGAAAAAACAGTTGTTTCAAAAGTCGATAAAGAAGCGCAACGTAAAGAAGCCGCACGTCAACGTGAACTCAGTCGCCCTATTCGTAAAAATATCGAAAAAATTGAGACACAAATTGGAAAAATTCAGCCGAGATTGACAGAAATTGAAGAATTACTTGCAGATTCAGCACTTTATGAAGCCAATCGTAAAGATGACTTACTCAAACTGATGAATGAGCAAAATGAACTTAAATCCAAATTAGAACAAGCTGAAGAACAAATGCTCGAACTCATGATGGAGTTGGAAGAGTTAGAAAGTTCATTTGACTAAACCTAAACTTTAGCAAATACACTAGCCAGAAATCAAAGTACATGATTTCTGGCTTTTTTATGCATAAAAATTAAGAAAACAAAATATTTAAACAACAAACCACTGAAATCAGAATCTCATTGAATACATCTTGCTAGAAGTAGCAAAAATCATCTCTAGAAATCACTAAATATTTTATTAATAAATATAAACCTTTGTTTAATCAAAAATATTCCTCATCAATTTCATCTTTAATTCAAAACTTTACTGATTAAAGCATTTTCTAATAACCAAATTTTTATTCAAAAAATACAGCCAAAAACCTATAACAAAATACATAACTTTTATTTATAACTCAAAATATCTTGCGTGGAACATATTAGAATAACTTAATGAATTAAATTATAAACTTATCGTGTTGATTTTTAAATTCAAAAAACTTAAAAGATCGCAAAAAAATATGTGGATAAATATATTTTTGATAGAAATAAATCCCTATTTTTATAAAAATTTAAATCGCTATTCTGTTCATTTTTACAACTACACAATGCTAAATTAAGTCTGCAAAACAGCCAAAAAATCGACTGAATTAAAATTAAGCACAGAGTTACCCACAGCATTTTGATCAATAAAAATACAAAAAACAAGTACAAATTTTATGCAAAAATTCTTAATTTATTACTTATTGAGATCAATATTTGGAATATTGATGATTTATATTTTTGTTCAATTAGAAATAAATTTAATTTTTTGAATATCTTATAATTTTTTTATTTTTGAAGTCTTATAGTAAAAAATGAGATTTTAATCACATAAAATAATGATTTACTTATTAAAATAGCGTATAAGTAATAAAATTAAGCACCTAATTCACAATTTATTGCAAAAAAATATAAATAAATGGAGTAAATGCTCTATTTTTTTTAAAAAAAGCTGATTACTATTGCGCTTATGGAAAGGTTCCTAATTGTACAAAATAGATAAGGACGAAAAAATGAAAAAAATTGCTTTCGCTATTGCTGCTACTTCTATCGTTGGATTTAGCTCAGCTTCTCAAGCAGCTGTAAATGTCTGTGTATTTGACTTATTAGGTAAGTCAGGCGAGTCATACCAAATGGCTCAAGAATGGGCTTTATCCGCTAAAAGTTGGGGTGCAGACGTTAATCTTATTCCAAAACAAGATGAAAACGTAGCAGATCAAGATTTTAAAGCAGGAAAGTGTGACGGCGTATTTATGACTGCGATGCGCGCGCGTCAATATAACAAATTTGTGGGGTCAATTGATTCTGTCGGTGGCGTGCCAAGCAATGCGATTGCGAAAACAGCCATTACTTTTGCGCTAGATGCACGTAATGCTGCAAAAATGGTTTCTACTAAAGGCAGTAACAAATACGAAGTTGCGGGTATTGCTCCTTTAGGTTCAGCGTTTATTTTTGTACGTGACAAAAATATTAACTCAATCGAAAAAGCTGCTGGTAAAAAATTCGCTTACTTAAGCTACGATGATGCACAGAAAGTATTAATTCAACGTGTAGGTGCGCAAGCAGTACCATCTGATATTACTAACTTTGCAGCAAAATTTAACAACGGTCAGGTAGATATGATTGGTGCACCTGCTTATGCCTATAAACCGCTTGAAATTCAAAAAGGTTTAGGTACAAATGGTGCAATGTTTAACTTCCCAGTATTACAAATCACGGCTGACTTCATCATCCGTCCTGAAAAATTCCCTGCTGGTTTCGGTCAAAAATCTCGTGATTACTTCGTGAAGAACTTACCGAAAAGCTTTGCGATGATTAACCGTCTAGAAGCAAGTATTCCAGCAAAATATAAATTGAATTTAACGCCTGAAGATAAATTAAAATATCAAAAATTGATGCGTGAAGGTCGCTTAGAGTTAACTAAGCAAGGTGTTTATGATGCAGGTATGATGTCTGTATTGAAGAAAGCACGTTGCTCAGTCGACAAAGCAAACTTTGAATGTACGCTTGCTGGTGAATAAACTTTAGATTTAAACCAAGCAAATAAAAAACCAGTTCAAATGAGCTGGTTTTTTATGATTTATTATCCTGAATCCACATCATTCAATTCAATAAAAAAGGGAATAAACCTTGGTTTATTCCCTTTTATACTTCAAACAATAACAATTAAGCATCAATATCTGCATTCAAAGCATTTTCTTCAATGAATGCACGACGTGGTTCAACATCATCACCCATTAAACACGCAAACATACGATCCGCTTCGATTGCATCATCGATCGTCACTTGAAGCATATTACGGTTTTCAGGATCCATTGTGGTTTCCCAAAGTTGTTCTGCATTCATCTCACCCAAGCCTTTATAGCGTTGGATCATCATGCCTTTGCGTGAATCAGCTAAGATTTGTTGCCATACTTGGTGGAACGTAGAAACATAAATTTTACGCTCACCTTTTTGCAAATATGCGCCATTTTCAAGCAAAGTGAACCAGCTTTTCGAGTTTTGCAATAAACGCTTATACTCACTCGAAGACAATAAACCCGCATCGAGTAAATAACTGTGCGGTAAATTATGCACATAAATGGTAATACGAGGGAAATAAACAGTTGTTTTTATTCCATCTGAATTTTCTTTATCAAATGCTTCTAAGCTCAGTTCAGGACGTAAGCTTGGTTGTGCTGTTTCTATCGCCAAACGAAGCTTGTCGCCCCATTGTTGTACATAGTCTTGATCGTTATTTTGATCTAGTTTAAACGCGTCTAAGCTCAATAAACCGTCTAATAATGATGCAGGATAGCGTACAGTTAAACGATGTAAACTTTTTTGTGAAGTTTGATAATCAGCGATCACTTTCTCTAATGCCACACCACGAATCGCTGGTGCGTCAGCACTGACATGTAGCTCAAGCTCATCAATTGCATTTGAAATCAAGTAAGTTTCTAAAGCATCATTATCCTTAATGTATTGCTCTTGCTTACCCTTTTTCAATTTATACAATGGTGGTTGAGCAATATAGATATAACCACGTTCCACAAGCTCAGGCATTTGACGGAAGAAGAAAGTCAGCAACAAAGTACGAATGTGTGAACCATCCACGTCCGCATCGGTCATGATGATGATTTTGTGATAACGTAATTTGTCTGGATTATATTCTTCACGACCAATACCACAACCTAATGCAGTAATCAGTGTGCCGACTTCTTGAGATGAAATCATTTTGTCAAAACGCGCACGTTCTACGTTCAGGATTTTACCTTTCAACGGCAGAATCGCTTGCATCTTACGGTTACGACCTTGCTTCGCAGAACCGCCCGCAGAGTCACCCTCGACGAGGTAAAGTTCAGAAAGTGCTGGATCTTTTTCTTGGCAATCTGCCAATTTACCTGGTAAGCCTGCAATGTCCAAAGCACTTTTGCGACGTGTCATTTCACGTGCTTTACGCGCTGCATCACGTGCACGTGCTGCATCAATAATTTTGCCTGCGATTGATTTCGCTGCTTGAGGATTTTCCAATAAATATTCTGAGAATGATTTATTCATTGCCTGCTCTACAGCAGGTTTCACTTCACTCGACACCAATTTTTCTTTGGTTTGTGAAGAGAACTTAGGATCAGGCACTTTCACTGAAACAATTGCAGTCAAACCTTCACGCGCATCATCACCAGTGACCGCAACTTTCTCTTTTTTGAGTAAGCTTTCATTTTCCATGTAGCTGTTTAAACCACGGGTTAATGCTGCACGGAAACCTGCTAAATGCGTACCACCATCTTTTTGTGGAATGTTGTTGGTAAAGCAACGAACATTTTCTTGATAGGTATCATTCCACTGCAACGCAACTTCAACACCAATGCCATTGTCAGCAAGTGTAGTGAAATGGAAAATATCATTGAGATGAGTTTTGCCTTGGTTAATATATTTTACGAACTCAGACAAACCACCTTCATAGTCAAATACATGTTCTAAATCGACACGATTATCACGTAATACAATACGAACACCAGCATTCAAGAATGAAAGCTCACGCAAACGACGCGCTAAAATATCCACATTAAAAATAGTTTGGCTAAATGTTTCAGCACTCGGCCAAAAACGGACTGTAGTACCTGTCGTCGATGTTTCACCAATTGCTTTCAATGGATATACAGGATCACCATGTTTATATTCTTGTTGGTGAATCTGTCCAGCACGATGAATGGTTAATTCAAGCTTACTTGATAAAGCGTTAACTACGGATACACCTACACCGTGCAAACCACCTGATACTTTATAGCTATTATCATCAAACTTACCACCAGCATGCAGAATAGTCAGAATTACTTCTGCTGCAGACACCCCTTCTTCAGGGTGAATATCGGTAGGGATACCACGACCATTATCGGAAACACTGACAGATTCATCTTCATGAATGGTCACTAAAATTTCGTCACAATGCCCAGCTAAAGCTTCGTCAATCGCATTATCCACGACCTCAAAAACCATATGGTGTAAGCCTGAACCATCATCAGTATCACCAATATACATGCCTGGGCGTTTACGGACTGCATCTAGACCACGTAATACTTTGATACTAGAGGAATCATAAGCCTTGTCATTGGTTTGTTCTGTTTGAGAAGCGATTTGATCTTCTGAACTCATGGTTTCTCCCTAGTGAAAAATAGGTCATTCCAAAATTGGCTAAAAAATAAAATCATCGCGCAACAACACTCACTTGACCTTGGTCAACGTTGAATAACTGGTAGGAAATAGACAAATCATGTAAATGTTTTTTTACTGATTCATGGTCTAGTGTGGTAATAAAAACTTGACTACCAAGCTGGCTCAATCGCTCAATTAAACGTTGTTGTGCGCTTAAATCTAATTCTGCTGTTACATCATCTAATAATACCACAGTTTCCTTATTACAGGCATGTAACATGGCAATTTGTGACAGTTTTAAAGCCATTATTAATAACTTTTTTTGCCCTCGTGAAAGCACTACATCGGCATCGCCCATGGCTGTTTTTAAGCGTATATCAGCACGATGTGGCCCATACTCGGTATAACGTCGATCAACGTCTTTTTGGTGGTATTGAACAAGGTCTTGCGCCAAACCATGTTCCACATGGAACCCTGCGCTATATTCCATTTCAATGCTTAAATCGGGCAGTAATTGGGCTAAATCTTCTTGTAAATAGATTTTCCACTGTTCCACAATTTCGACACGCTGAGAATGTAAAACCTCACCATAATCACTCAGCATTTTGTTCCACGGTTCCAAATCTTGCGGCGTCAGATTTCTCTGAATTTTAAGCAAACTATTTCTTTGTTTTAAGGCACGAGAATAGTATTGCCATGCATGATAAAAATCGGGTTCCACGTGAAACATGAGCCAATCGAGCAATTGTCGTCGTGGCTTTGCACCATGATCAATAATATCAGTGCTGAGAGGGTCAATCAGTTGTAGTGGTAATATCTTGGCAAGTTGCCCTTGTGTCGCAACTGTGTCCCCATTGACTTTAATGAGTTGCTCACCGCTTTGCAGTTTTTGCATGCCAATTTTTTCAGTCATAGATTGGGCAAAAACAATCGCATCTGCTTGGTTATTTTGAATGTAGTTTTTAGGAATATGGGTTCGGAATGAACGCCCTGTTGCCAATAAATGAATCGCTTCTAAGATCGAAGTTTTACCTGAACCATTTTGTCCATAAAAAACATTAAACGGCTGCAACTCATGGAGTGCAACCGTCTGTAAATTTCGAACACGTTGTATATTTAAACGCGTAATATGCATGACAATAAATTAAAAAGTTAATTTAAAACAATTACACACGCATTGGCATCACAACATAAGTCTGATTTGGCTGTGTTGGGTCTTGTACCAATACCGATTGATTCGCCTCAGACATGGTCATTGCAACATCATCACCATCTAATACGCTTAAAACATCGAGAATATATTGCGCATTGAACGACATTTCCATCGGTGCATTTGCATATTGAATCGCTAAATCTTCAATCGCTTCATCTTGCTCTGGGTTATTGGCACGTAATTGCAAAGAATCGGCATTAAAGTTTAAGAACACACCGCGCAATTTTTCATTACTTAAGATCGCAACACGTTGCAGAGATTGTTTAAAAACATCGTGTGGAATATTTACTACTTTATCGCCACCACGTGGAATCACACGGCGGTAATCAGGGAATTTACCATCAATCAGTTTCGTGGTGAAACGTACTGTAATATCGCCTTGTTCTTTATCTTTACTTGCAGTTTGAATGGTAACATTCAACAATTCACGACCTATCAACAACGTTAATTGCTCATCTTCAATGCTGAGTAGACGTTGTAATTCACCCACCGCTTTACGTGGAACAATCGCTTGAACCAATTGTGTTGAATTTGAAGACGCTAAAGTTTCACACAATGCTAAACGGTGACCGTCTGTGGTCACAGCGCGTAATTGATTTTCATCAATTTCCAATAAAGTACCCGTTAAATAGAAACGTACATCTTGAACCGCCATCGCAAATGAGGTTTTTTCAAATAAACGTTTTAATTCACGCTCAGTCACTTGAACCTGAGTCCCTTGACTATTTTCATTGGTCAATAACGGGTAGTCTTCTGCTGGTAATGTACCTAAAACAAAACGGCTATTGCCTGATTTTAAAATACAGCGTTGATCTTCTGTAATTTGTAAATCAATCAATGCCGCAGTCGGTAATGATTTACAAATATCCACCAATTTACGTGCAGGAACAGTCGTCTCCCCTGCTTGTAAACATGCACCTTCTGCCAAACTTGTACTTGCAACAAGCTCCACTTCTAAATCCGAACCCGTTACAGTAAGTGACTGATTAGTCGCTTGAATTTTTACGTTTGAAAGAATATTTAAAGTATGGCGACGCTCAACAGCTCCCACCACATGGGATAAAACGTTGAGTAAGCTTTCTTTCGCGATTTTCAAACGCACGGTGGAATTCCTCTAAAAATTTGACAGAAAATGTGGATAATAAAATTTTTTTAATGACGTACTATGCGGCAGTTTATGCCGCTTTGCAAGTGTCGAATTTGAACAAATTTTAGCTTTGTAACAGACGCATGAGGTTTTTATAATCCTCATTAAAAATTGGATCTTCATCACGTAAGCTTTGCACTTTTTCACAAGCATGCATCACGGTACTGTGATCACGACCACCAAATGCCATACCAATCTCAGGGAAACTATCCCCAGTCAATTCACGTGCTAAACCCATTGCCAACTGACGTGGACGTGCATAGATACGGGTACGCTTAGGGCCCACGAGTTCTTTGAGTGGAATACGGAAATATTCGCTGACCACGCGTTGGATATTTTCAGTACTGATGGTACGTGCACGGATTGCCAGAACATCTTTCAGTGATTCTCGTACCACATCCAAATCAATCGCAGAACCTTTGAAACGAGAAATAGCAACGACTTTGTTTAATGCACCTTCAAGTTCACGGACATTGGCAACCACTTGTTGTGCGATAAATAAAGCGCAGTTACGTGGTAAATCTATACCACTGCTTTCCGCTTTTTTTAATAAAATTTCGATACGTGTTTCAATATCAGGTGGTTCGACACCGACTGACAATCCCCAAGAAAAACGAGAAACTAGACGTGGATCAAGTTCTGTTAGTTCTTTCGGATAACGGTCTGAAGTTAAAATAATTTGTTTAGATTCATCTAATAAAGCATTGAAAGTATAGAAAAACTCAACCAAACTTGCTTCTTTACCAGCCAATAAATGAATATCATCAACCAAGAGTAAATCTAAAGAACGACAGTTCTTTTTGAACTCTTCGACTTTGCCCTTTTGTAAAGAACTGACAAAATCTTGGACGAAACTTTCCGCAGTCATATACATCACACGTGCATTCGGCTTGGCTTGTAATAAAGCATTCCCGACTGCTTGCATTAAGTGTGTTTTACCTAGACCTGTTGGACCATAAAGGAATAATGGATTATGTTGCGGTTCGCCCAGTTGTGTTAAAACTTTGCGACACGTTTCAGCGGCCATTTGGTTAGAACGACCCTCAACAAATAATGCAAAGTTAAACAATGGGTTAAGCTGTCTTTTCTTATTGTTTTTAGGTGAAATAACATCGTGTTCTTTTTCTTTTTTGATTTTAGCAACAGGCGCTTCATTTGGAGTACTGTCTAATGCTGCTGTAGTCGTCGCAGGTTGTTCAGATGCTGAAAGAATAGCACCTGGACGAGAATCGACTAATATTTCAACTTTACGTACTCGTCCTTCTGAGAGTTGTTCAGCCAGAATAGAAATAAGCTCAATATGATGCTCTTGAATGTAGCGCGTCCAATATGGATTAGGTGCATACAGTTTTAAAGTCCCATCGACTTCTTCTGCAACCAAAGGACGAATCCACATGGCAAAGACATTATCAGAGAGCTCTTGTCGCAAGCGAGTTAAGCAGTCCGTCCAAAGCATGTGAAACCCCTTCATTCCATTTTAAATTCAAAAAAGACCATTTACCCCTGTGCACAGATTAAGGGGGTCGCCATTCTAACCAAGTTATCCACATCTGTCATGACCAATTCGGTCTAATTCGTTTAAAAAAACAACTTTCCGCAAATAAATTTAAATTTAAACCACTTGTGGATAAGATTTACCACTTGCTGTGGATAAATTAGCACATAAACTTATCCACAATCTATCAAATTAATAAAAACACAGTTATTCACAACTTAAGTAAATGTTATTTAAAAACAAAAGTGCGTTTCCCACAGAAAAAATGAGTGCTAATAATAATAAATTTAAATTTTAAATTTGAATTTATTTATAAGAGCAGAGCTTTCTGTGGATAAGTTCAATGTTATGAATTTAAATTCCCAAGATTTTAAATTTAAAAATCGCGAATTAAATTTAAAATTTTTTAAACCTATGGATAACTTTGAGGATATATCTGTTGGTAACTTCTATTTATACTATAAAATAATAAGTTATGTTGTGAATATTTTTTTGATTACTTTATCTATATAAAATGATGAAATTCTATAGATGTGTAAAATAACAACGAATATCGTAAAGTTAAGGCAATATTCATTGACTGAATAAGGAATGCACAATATAATCGCGAACCTTTAGAAAAGATCAATTTTGGAGTTTCGATATGAAACGTACATTCCAACCATCTGAATTAAAGCGTAAGCGCGTTCATGGTTTCCGTGCTCGTATGGCTACTAAGGCTGGTCGTCAAGTATTAGCTCGCCGTCGTGCAAAAGGTCGTCACAGCTTAACTGTTTAATTCGTTAGACAGTTAGTTAGTACATGACTTTGGGTGTTATGTCTCTTTATAGTTTCAGTCCAGCGGTGAGAATCCATTGTGCTGCAGATTACAAAGGTGTATTTGATGGTGCGCTTTTTAAAGTGCATCAACCCCATTTTATTTTTTTAGCAAAGTTAACCGAACAGCCTAAAAGCCGTTTGGGTATTGTTGTTGCTAAGAAGAAAGTGCGCCGTGCGCATGAAAGAAATCGAATAAAACGTTTAACACGTGAAAGTTTTCGTTTAAACCAGCAAAATATTGACTTATTGGATATTGTGGTCATGCCTAAAGTAGGTATTGAAACTGTACCCAATGCTGAATTGTTTCAGCAGTTAGAATTTGCTTGGTTAAAATTGCAACGTATTGTTAAAAAGCACCATAAAATAGCTCAATCCTCCCCTCAAAAATAGAGGAAGCCAATGATTCGTATATTGCATTGGTTGATCCGTTTCTATCAAATTGCGATTAGTCCGCTCATTGGACCCCGTTGTCGTTATATTCCGACTTGTTCTCAATATTCGTTAGAAGCAATCCACACACACGGCGCATTAAAAGGCAGCTGGTTAGCCACTAAACGTGTCTGTCGTTGTCATCCATGGGGTGGTTATGGTTATGATCCTGTGCCGAAAAAAACAATTCGTTTTATTTCATTTCAGCAAATAGATTCTCAAACGCTTCATGTTCCTGTACCCTTGCGTGAACGTTTATTGAACCAAAATCACTCTAACCACTTGGGGTAATAGATATGCAACAATGGGCCAGGTTTGCAATCCTTGGGGCCATGTTAGTCACCGCATATTTGCTCATTTTGGCTTGGCAAAAAGACTATGGTCAGGATGCTACAACGAAGGCTGCGACTCCGCAGGCTGTTGTGGCTCATGATGTCTCTGCCGATTTGCCAAAAGGTCAAGCAACTGCGACTACTAGCGATGTTCCGCAAGCCAATGTAGCTGCTGCACAACAAAATACAGCTGCGCCAGCCACAGCAAATCAACAACTGATTTCAGTACAAACTGACCTTTATCATCTTTGGATTAGTCCGAAAGGTGGTGATATTGTTCGTATTGAATTACTGAATCATGACAAAAGTAAAGATAGCGATCAGCCTTTTGTTATGCTTGAAAGTGATGCAAAACGTACCTATGTGGCACAATCTGGGTTAATCGGACTCAATGGTCCAGACAGTAAACCAGATCGTCCAAATTATGCGTTCGAAAAAGCGACTTATACGCTTGCTGACGCGAAAGCGACTAAAGATAAAGACGGTAAGACCTCTGATGTTTTAACCATACCAATGGTATTAAAATCGGCAGATGGCGTCGAAATCATCAAAACATTTACCGTTAAAAAAGGTGAATATCCGATTGATGTGAGCTATCAGGTGGTTAACCGTAGCGCACAGAACTGGCAAGGACAAATGTTCGGTCAGATCAAACGTGATAACTCGGATGATCCTGGTAAAACTTCACAAGGTATTTTCACCCTTGGAACATATCTTGGTGGTGCTTGGGGTACGCCTGATGAACACTACAATAAATTAAAGTTTGCTAATTTTACTGATGAAAAACTCAATACCGAAGCGAAAGGTGGTTGGGTGGCAATGGTTCAGCATTACTTTGTAAGTGCTTGGATGCCAGGTCATTTTGGTGGTCAACAATACACAGCAAAACTGGAATCTCGTAAATCTGCAGATGGTATGAATATCATTGGATTTACCTCTCCAACGATTAATGTTCCTGCTGGTAAAGCAATGAGCATTGATGCGACGTTCTATTCTGGTCCAAAAATTCAATCTGAGTTAAAAGATTTGGCAGCAGGTTTAAACCAAACTGTTGATTATGGTTGGTTATGGCCGATTGCGAAGTTATTGTTTGCAGGCTTACAGTTCTTCCATAATTTAGTGGGTAACTGGGGTTGGTCAATTATTCTATTGACTGTATTGGTGAAACTGATTCTTTGGCCATTATCGTCTAAGAGCTATCGTTCTATGGCGAAAATGCGTGTGATTGCACCTGAAATGCAACGCATGAAAGAAGAATTTGGTGAAGACCGCATGCGTTTCTCTCAAGAGATGATGGCGCTTTACAAACGTGAACAAGTAAATCCTCTTGCTGGTTGTTTACCGCTCCTTCTACAAATGCCAATCTTCCTTGCATTGTATTGGGTATTGATGGAGTCTGTTGAGCTTCGTCATGCACCGTGGATGCTTTGGATTCAAGATTTATCTGCGATGGATCCTTGGTTCATCTTGCCGTTGATCATGGGTGTGACCATGTTTGTTCAACAAATGTTGAACCCACAGCCAACTGATCCTATGCAAGCAAAAGTGTTCAAAATCATGCCGATTATGTTCACTGTATTCATGTTGTTCTTCCCTGCTGGTCTAGTTTTGTACTGGATTGTGAACAACTCGATCACAATTTTACAGCAATGGTTTATCAACAAATCTGTTGAAAAAGCGAAAGCTGAACCAGAAGTGGTTTAATTGATTTAAACATCAATCCAACTGCTGAAAAAATCCGCTTGAGATGCTAATCTTAGGCGGATTTTTTTATTGTCAAAATTTGAGTAGATTTACATGACGAATAGTATCAACCTGACCACAATCGCTGCCATTGCAACACCTCCTGGACGTGGTGGTGTAGGTGTGATTCGTCTATCTGGCCCAAAAGCCTATGTGATTGCTCAAGCCTTGACACAAAAAGAATTACCGAAAGCGCGCTTTGCAGGTTTCCGTCAGTTTTTTGATGATCAAGGCGAAGTGATGGATGAGGGGCTGGCGATTTGTTTCCCAAACCCACACTCATTCACTGGTGAAGATGTGGTTGAATTACAAGGTCATGGTGGCCCTGTGATTCAAAATGCCCTGCTTGCCCGTTTGTTAGAACTTGGTGCAACTGCTGCTAAAGCAGGCGAATTTTCCATGCGTGCTTTTGAAAATGGTAAAATGGATTTGGTACAAGCAGAAGCGATTGCCGATTTGATTGATGCGACATCACAAGCAGCTGCGCGTTCCGCAGTACGTTCGCTTCAAGGTGCATTTTCCAATAAGGTAAATACAGTCTTACAAAATTTAATTCATTTGCGTTTGCATGTAGAAGCTGCGATTGATTTTCCCGAAGAAGAAATTGATTTTCTAGCAGATGGTAAAATTTTAGCCTTGCTTGAAGGTGTACAAGCTTCGGTAACTGAGGTTCAGATCTCTGCACGTCAAGGGCAATTACTCCGTGAAGGCTTACAAGTAGTCATCGCAGGAAAACCGAATGCAGGTAAATCTTCGTTGCTGAATGCTTTGGCAGGCAATGATCGTGCCATTGTTACAGATATTGCGGGGACGACACGTGATGTGCTTCATGAAAAAATCACTTTAAATGGTTTACCAATCACCTTAACGGATACAGCAGGTTTACGTGAAACAGGTGATGTGGTGGAGCGTGAAGGGATTCGTCGTGCCATCAAAGAAATTGAACAAGCAGATTTATTGCTTTTGGTGTATGACTTGAGCCAAGGTGAAAATCCTTTGGCTTTGGCACAGGAATATTTTGCAGATCATCTTGAACCAAAACGTCTGATGCTGATTGGGAATAAGTGTGATTTGACAGCACAACAAGCTGAATTAAGTGATTTTGAAGGTTTCCGCCATATTACTGTTTCAGCAAAACAGGAAACAGGTGTGCAAGCGCTCATAGATGCGATTACAGCGCATGCAGGCTTCCAACCAGAAGAAGATACCTTTATTGCTCGAACTCGTCATTTAGACGCAATGAAGCGCACTCAGCACTATCTTGCTGAGGCACATGAGCAACTTGTGGTTTTTCAAGCAGGTGAATTGGTCGCAGAATCGTTACGTTTAGCACAAAATGCATTAGGTGAGATTACAGGTGACTTTAGTGCAGATGATTTGCTGGGTGTAATTTTTGGATCGTTCTGTATTGGAAAGTAATCTCAAAAAATAATAAAAATATAATATGTTCTAATTAGTTACCATATAAATTAAATAGCATTAAGTTTTAAATACTTAGTGCTTTTTTATCACCTTTTTATTGTTCTTATATGTTCTATATACTCATCTAGTGCTATGATTTTTTTAGTCACTTAATAGTTACGTGACTTTAAAAGACTAAATTTATGCATGAGTGACTAAGCTTTGCCAAAGATAAATAGTATGGTTTTCTCAACAGATAGAGAAATTCAAAACTTTAAAGCACAAGAAAAGCGTTATTCAGTGAAAGACAAGTTAAATAATGGCTTATTCATTGAAGTTAAAGAATCAGGCGTTAAGTCTTGGCATTACCGTTATACCTTTGAGGGAAAACAAGAAAGACTTGTTATCGGTCGCTATCCTGATCTTTCTTTAAAAGATGCTAGGCAAATTCGTGATGAATCAGCTTCTAAGGTGGCTAAAGGTATTTCACCTAAACAAGAGAAAGAAGATAAGAAAGCAGGTCGATTGAAAAGTGTTTTACTTAAAGATTATGGTGAACGTTATTTAAATGAAGTCATCAAAAAAGATAGAAAAAATCCATATAACTTAATTTTATGTTTGAACAATGATATTTATCCATTTATTGGGCATATAGCAGTAAACAAGATCACCACTGACGATGTACGCCGTGTGATATGGCGTAAGAAAGAACAAGGTTATGATGCTTCGGCTAATCAAGTCAGGGGCTTATTAAAGCGTATGTTTGATTATGCTGTGACCCTTGGAATTGTACCTTTCAATCCTGTTTTAGCTATTCCAACTCGACACGTATTTAAGAGTAAATCGAGAGATCGGTATTTAACTACTGATGAAATACGCAAGTTTTACACTACCCTCTTAAATTCACGTATCTATAGACCTAGAAAGCTAGGTTTATTACTGTCCTTGCTGACCTTGTTACGCAAATCTGAATTATTAAAAGCAGAATGGTCACATATAGATTTTGAAAAACGGATATGGCTTATTCCAGTGACTAAAGCTGATAGTAAGACAGGTAATAGCCGTGAAATGATTGTTTATATGTCAGATCAGATTATAGAAATATTAAAAGAGTTGAAAACAATTGCAGGTGATGAGCCTTATGTTTTTGTTGGGAGACAGTCAGGAACTCATTTTAGTCACAATGCTTTTAATACCTCTCAAAAAAATGCCCTTAGATTGACGGATATACCCGATTTTACCATTCATGATTTACGTCGAACAGCAAGCACCCACCTAAATGAGCAAGGATTTAATCGTGATGCTATTGAGAAGTGCCTTAATCATTCGGCAGTAGGTGTACGTGCAGTTTATAACAAAGCAGAGTATGCCGAGGAAAGAAAAGAGATGATGCAAAAATGGAGTAATTTTATTTTTAGTGTGATTTATGAACCAAATTTGATTTTTTTTAATCAAGTAAAAAATTCATTAACTGGTTAAATGTAATAAAATGTTTCAAAAAATATAAGTACATTTATATTTATAAGTATAGAAAACATGATTTTTGGGTGATTTTTATTCTTTTTATTGAAAAATATAAATAGATATAAATGAAGATTATAAAAATATAAATGCGTTTATATTTTTATATAAATCCTATTTATGTTTTTGATTTTTATAATATTTAATTTAAGTTGCGGGATTGAATTTATTTGATAGAGTATTGTCTACAGAGTTCAATTAACTCTAAAGAAAAGGGCTAACAAAGATATTACCAGTACCTAAGTAGCCCTAATCAAGTTAGTAATGATTACGAGTCATTACTTGTATTTTTTAACCGCTTTCACAAGCACAAACTGGAAATACAGAATGTAAACAGTCAAAAATAGTTAAATATAAATATAGCCTAGATCAATTTTTTTGCAATGATTTTAATTTTGCAAAGAGAAAGTGTTCCTTTTTTTGGGGAGCTCTAGAGTTTATGTTTTTCTAAATAAAGGACTTTATTACTGTATTTTCCTTTTGTGTCTGAATGCTTACATGAGCTAATTTGGATATATTAATGAAAGATCAAACAAACACACCTAATTCTATTCGTCTAATCCGCCGTAAAGAAGTTCAATCAAGAACTGGCTTAGGCGCTTCGTCTATATATGCTTTAATGCAAAAAAATCAATTTCCTAAACCAGTTACATTGTCCATCCGCCGTGTAGCTTGGATCGAATCTGATGTAGAAGAATGGATTCTTACTCGTATTACGCAAAAACAAAAGTAATAGCGCATTTCTTATAGTTCATAGAGTAAAAATATTTATTCTATGGACTATCTACTTAAAAATTTAGTCATCTCTATCGAGTATGGAGATGGCATTTTTCAAAATTTATTAAGAGATTCAGGGTATGAAAATGGAATCATCCCAAAAGTTCAAGAAAGATGAATTTTATGATCCTAAGCTGATATTCAAAAATTGCACGGTACTTAATCCACTGGATGAAGCATATTTAAATCACCCAATCATTGGGCGCTTTGGTAGTCCATCACATCCGGTTTATGTTGATCAATCTAATGTAAATATTGAAGGTGTGATCTATGAACAACCTTTGGTATTACCTATCGTAAATGGACAATTAGACCCAATTCAATGTGCCATAGTACAAAATGAACAGCGAATACAAATCATTCCAGATGGGTTAGCTCAAGGTTTTGCATATTTTGGTGACTTACAGATAGATAAGCCCATCATTATCACTCATAATTTAGAGGTATTTTTCAAAATTGCTCAAACAGGTTACGCCGTAGTTTTGGTTGTATTACCTACCCTTTCCAGTAAACATTTATCTGCACTTAAGGCATTTGATTTCGAGCAAATACAATTTGTTAGTAAACAATTGTCAAATGCAGGATATACGCAATTGTATATGCCTGTACGTCCTGAACATATACAACTTGAGCCATTCCAAAAGTTAGAATTAAAAACTGAAATTAAGTTATTAAATCAGCATATTGGAAATAATTATATTGATTTGAATGCTGATGATGATGTTAAAAATGTGCAAGTTTTTTTAAGCGATAGTATTGATTTAATATTGAAAAATCCTCCTTTATCTAAAGGTGATTTGGCTAATCACTTTCGTTTCGGAAATGGTTTTTTTCGTCATTTAGAAGATGGGTTGTACTATATTGAGCAGACTAAAGATAATGAAAATAAACGCTATATTTCAAGTCCGATCAGAGTATTGGCTCTAACAAGAGATAAAACCAACAATGCGTGGGGTAGATTATTAGAATGGTATGATGCAGATGGTATTAAACACACCCAAGCCTTATCTATGGAACTATTTCAATCTGATGGTGTAGAGTTAAGAAAGGCTTTAGCTTATCAAGGGGTCATCATTGCACCCGATAGCAGGGCAAGGAATTTACTGCAAAGCTATTTAATGAGTTATGTCACTGCAAAAAGAGCATTATGTGTTGATCGTGTCGGATGGCATGACAGTGTTTTTGTATTACCTAATGAGCAGATTGGCATACATGAACAGAATGACTTAATTGTTTATCAAACTGAGCACAGTATTGAAAATATTTATCAAAGACAAGGCACTCTAGAGCAATGGAAAAAGAATATTTCTATTCCTATAGCTACTCATTCTAAATTAGTGATTGCATTAAGTTCTGCTTTTGCTGGGCAATTACTTGCACCACTTGAGCAACAAACAGGTGTAGGCATACATTTTAAAGGTCAATCATCTAAAGGCAAAACAACGGCTTTAAATGTAGCTTGTGGGGTATGGGGTAAACCTGACCATTATCGTAAAACATGGAAGTCCACAGGCAATGCATTGGAACACACAGCGTATATTCATAATGATGGATTTTTAGGGTTAGATGAAATTGGTGAAGTTGCTAATCCAAAGGAATTAGGGAACATCGTTTACATGCTTGCCAATGGTCAAGGTAAGGCACGTTTAACTAAGCAAATTACGGCTAAGCCCTCATATACTTGGAAGGTTATTTTTCTTTCTACTGGGGAGAAAAGCCTTAAAGAAATCATGCTAGAGAACGGACAAAAAACCAAATTAGGACAAGAAATCCGTTTGATAGATATTGATATAAGTAAGTCTGAGTATGGTTTATTTGATCAGATCGATTTTGCTGAAGATGGCGCAAAGCAGTCTAGATTACTCGTAGAGCATTCTAATGAATGTTATGGCTTAGCAGGCATAGCATGGTTGAAATACTTAACTAATGATAAAGAAACAACTATCAATCAAGCTAGAGCGTTATTAGAGCAATATAACCTTGAATTGGTTGCAGAACATAAACAAGGTCATATAGCTCGTGTTGCAAATGCTTTTGCTTTGATTGCTACCGCAGGTGAACTTGCTACACAGGCAGGAATTACAGGATGGCAAGTAGGTACAGCATTTAACGCCGTGAAAACTGTTTTTGAAGCTTGGGTGAATGATTCTGAGTATGTAGGAGACTATGAAAATAAAGAATATATTTTGCATGTGAAAGCATTCTTTGAGGCAAATGAATCCAGTCGTTTTGAGTCTATAACTGCTGATCCTGACAATATTGAAAAAATTAACAATCGTGTGGGTTATTGGAAGATTGAAAAAGGAGAAAAGTGGTTTCTTATATTCCCTGAGCAATTTAAAAATGAGGTTTGTAAAGGACTTGATAGCCGAAAAGTCGCACAAGCTTTATTGGATAACGGCTTATTGGAACATGACATTGGAAAAACAAGTAAAACTGTTAGGATTCCATCGAAACAAAAAGCCGTTAAGGTGTATGTTGTCAAAGAAGCTATTTTTAGTTGGGATGTCTAAAAAGCAAGGTAACAGGTGTAATACAGGTAACTCGCTCGTAAATAAAGGCTTTGAAGGTGTTACCTACATCGAAATAGAGAGGTAACAACAGGTAACATATTCTGTCTGCTTGCTAAATTATTACCTATGTTACCCCACGTTTCCTATTAAAAAACAAAAGGGTAACTACTTGAAATCCTTTGATACCAAGCATGTTACCCGTGTTACCTAATAAATTTAAAAGAAGCTTAAAATTATGACGTTTTCTCTTTTTTGCTCTTAAAGAAAAATTAAAAGCCATTCCCATAATGAATGAGATGCCAATACTGTTAAATAAATATTTTTCTATAGCAAAATCAGACTGCAAAGAGAACAAACCTAAGCACACCAGTACACTTAGAAGAAACCAACCGATAACAAAAACTTGTTTCTTATTTACTGACCAATGAATAATTTCAGGTTTAACTTTTGCAAGCATTCGTCTAGCTAAAATAGATACGATTCCTTAAATAATTAAAAAAGTAAGCCCCATTTTCCCCTCTCTTTTTTACTTAAAATTGACTAATAATGATAAATGGTTATCACAAAATCATTGGGTTATGATGATTAGTGTATATTCTATGATTTACTTATATTTTTCAATTATTTATAAAATTTTTAATTATGCGTTTAGGGTTGTTTTTGCTGTTTTGCAAAACAACCCCATGAAGCCTTAAGTCAAGTAAATAATTTATTCAATTTTCGAAATAAAATTACCTAATCTATTTGGGATGTAGCATTTCGCAATTATCTAAATGAATAATAAATTTTAGCTTGTACTGAACACACAATAATTAGCTTTTGTCTCATATTTCTTCTAGCTAAAACACTTATAAATCAGGCACAATCATCACTATAAATTTCAAGTTTTTTGCCTCACGGCGAGCGGTAGTTTTACATGACAAATAACAACTTTTCTCAGGTTGCAGCATTCATTTGGTCTGTTGCAGACTTATTACGCGGTGACTTCAAACAATCACAATATGGTCGTGTAATTTTACCATTTACGTTATTACGTCGTTTAGAGTGTGTACTTGAGAAAAGTAAGGCTGATGTACTCAGCGCGAATGAAAAAGTCAAAGTCATGCCACTGCCAGAAGAAGCCAAAGAAAAAATGCTTCTAAAAGCCACAGGCGGTTTGTCATTCTTTAATACTTCTGAACTGAACCTAACTAGTCTTGGTCAAAAAGATATCCGTTCTAATTTGAACACTTATATTCAAAACTTTTCAGCAGATGCACGTGAAATCTTCGAGCATTTTAAGTTTGAAGAATTTTTAGGACTGCTGGACGATGCCAACTTGCTCTACAAAGTGGTACAGAAATTTGCAAGCACAGATTTAAGCCCTATTGCTATTTCGAACCACGATATGGGTCTTGTATTTGAAGAACTGATCCGCCGTTTTGCGGAAGGTTCAAATGAAACTGCTGGAGAACACTTTACCCCACGAGATATTGTACGTTTAACTACAGGCTTGGTGTTTGGTAAGGATGATGATGCTTTAACAAAAGAAGGCATTATCCGTACCGTATATGACCCTACGGCGGGGACAGGCGGATTTTTATCTTCGGGAACAGAGTATGTACGTGAGCATAATCCTGAAGCGGTGATCAAAGTTTATGGTCAGGAGTTAAACCCTGAATCTTATGCGATCTGTAAAGCAGACATGCTGATCAAAGGTCAGGACGTTCAAAACATTAAGCTTGGTAATACTTTGTCGAATGATCAACTGAGCGTGGAAAAGTTTGACTACATGCTCTCCAATCCGCCTTTTGGTGTGGACTGGAAAAAGATCGAACAAGAAATCAAAGATGAGCATGAGCAAAAAGGCTTTGATGGGCGTTTTGGTGCAGGTTTACCCCGTGTGTCAGATGGCTCGCTTTTATTCTTAATGCATTTGATCAGCAAGATGCGCCAACCTAATGCTGAGCATCAACAAGGAAGCCGTATCGGTATCATCTTAAACGGCTCGCCCCTCTTTACAGGGAGTGCAGGCAGTGGTGAAAGTGAAATCCGCCGCTATATTTTAGAAGCCGATTTGTTAGAGGCGATTATCGCCCTACCAACAGATATGTTCTATAACACGGGCATTGCCACTTATGTTTGGTTACTCAGCAATAAGAAAGAAGCAAAACGTAAAGGCAAAGTACAGCTCATTGATGGCAGTAACTTATACAGCAAAATGCGTAAATCACTTGGCTCTAAGCGAAACGAAATGAGCGAAGAAGATATTAAAATGATTACCCAGAGTTTTGGTAACTTTGAGGTGATGGACGCACGTGAACTCGATAAACCTGCCGGTGTAAAATCCAATCGTGGTCGTCAGTCTGCAAGCCCTAAAACTGAATCTGCTAAAACCTTTGCCAGTAAGATTTTTAATACTTATGAATTTGGTTACCGCCGTGTGACCATTGAACGCCCCTTACGTTTATCGACACAGTTGTCTGATGAGCGTATCGAAAGCTTACGTTTTGCGCCTAAGCCATTTAATGCTGTGATGCAAACTTTGTATAGTCAATATAGTGAAACGTGGACAGCCGAGAGCTACGGCGATTTAACAGAGTATGAAGAGGAAGTTCGTGCGCTGATTAAAGCTGAATTTAGCGAGCTAAAAGAAAAAGACATTAAGACTGTACTTGAGCCAAAACTTTGGCTAGAGCAACGTGCGTTATTGAATAAAGCCCAAGCATTACAAACCAAGATCGGTACGGCGCAATTCGATGACTTTAATGTCTTTGACGATGTGCTCAAAAATGCCTTAAAAGATGCATCAGTGAAGCTTGAAACGAAAGAGAAAAAGCAGTTCTTAGATGCAATCACTTGGAAAAATACGGATGCTGAACCTGTCATTAATAAAGTCGTAAAAACCAAAGCCAATCCGTTATATGGTCAGTTTGAGTACCAAGGCAAAGTGGTTGAGTTTGTGCAAGATGGTGATTTGCGTGATGCGGAAAACATTGCCCTTGATCCAAGTCAAAGCACGAATGAGTTAATTGAGTCGTATTTTAAGCGTGAAGTACAACCACACGTGGCGGATGCGTGGATTAATGCAGATAAGCGTGATGCCCAAGATAGTGAAATTGGCATAGTCGGTTATGAAATTCCGTTTAATCGTCATTTTTATGTGTATGAACCGCCACGTGATTTAGCTGAGATTGATGCGGATCTGGATGCGGTAAGCCTTGAGATTATGGCGTTGCTTCAAGAGGTGCATTCGTAATGGTGGGTGCAGTGGCAAAATATCAGAAGTATGTTGAATATAAAGATTTAGATGAGGATTTCTTACCAATATTACCTATTGATTGGCAAATTCATCGTGTAAAAACAATTTTAAAGCTAAGACGTGTAATTGTTGGGAGTGATAGTAAATTTTACCAATTACTTTCTTTAAGTTTAAAAGGTGTAATTCCTCGAGATATTTCAGGAGGGGATGGAAAAATCCCTGAGAGTTTTGATACATATCAAGTTGTTAAAGAAAATGATTTGGTTTTTTGCCTTTTCGATATGGACGAAACACCTAGAACAGTAGGATTAGCTCCGCAAAATGGAATGATTACAGGTGCGTATAATGTGTATGAAGCTATCGAGGGTAATGTTCCTAAATTTGTTTATTACTATTTCCTATATTTAGATTTATTTAAAGGTCTTAAACCTTTTTATACAGGACTTAGAAAGGTAGTTCGTTCAGACACTTTTGCTAATATCAAAATGTTATGTCCTTCATTTTATGAGCAAACCCAAATCGCCAATTTCCTCGACCATGAAACCGCAAAAATTGACAGCCTGATTGAAAAGCAACAAAAGCTGATTGAACTGCTCAAAGAAAAACGCCAAGCGGTGATTAGTCATGCGGTGACCAAAGGTTTAAATCCTAATGTGCTGATGAAGGATTCAGGTGTGGAGTGGTTAGGGCAAGTACCTGAGCATTGGGAAGTTTCAAGATTTAAATTTGTATGTTCGAGTATTATTGCTGGACCATTTGGTTCGAGTATTACAAAGGATATGTATGTATCTAAAGGATATAAAGTCTATGGTCAAGAACAGGTAATCCCGAATGATTTTGAAATTGGGGATTATTATATTTCTGAGAAAAATTACTTAGAATTAAGCCGTTATGAAGTATATCCAAAAGATATACTAATTAGTTGCGTAGGAACATTCGGTAAGATCGCCGTTTTTCCTGAAAATGCACAAAAAGGGATCATTAACCCACGATTAATCAAAGCAACGGTATCAAATAAATTTAACCCTTACTTCTTCAGAGAATATTTAAAAAGTGATGCGGTCTTTAAACAGTTTGAACAACTGTCGAGAGGTGGAACGATGGGTGTAATTAATATTGGTATTCTAAATGAAATTTTTGCTGTTATTCCTCCTAGAACTGAGCAGGATAATATTTATAATTTCATTCAACAGCAAAAGAATAAGTTTAATCATTTAATCCAAAAAGCTGAATCAACTATTCAGCTGATGCAAGAACGCCGTACAGCTCTAATTTCATCTGCGGTGACAGGCAAGATTGACGTCCGCAACTGGAAAAACCCTAACAATAACGAGGCGAATACGGAGTTTGGCGTATGACACAGGAACAACTCAGCACAGTTGAAAGTAACGTACTTAGCCAAGATATTATTGCCCTTGTCCATAGCGCAAAACAACGTGTAGCGGTGTCGGTCAATGCAGAACTGACCCTGTTATATTGGTCTGTCGGGCAACGTATCCAACAAGAAGTTTTAAAAGGTGAACGGGCAGAGTACGGACAACACGTCATCGCCAACTTGGCAAAAACACTGACTCAACAACTCGGCAAAGGCTGGAGTAAACGCAACCTTGCCCAAATGATTAAATTTGCTCAAATATTTCCCGATCTTAAAATTGTGCAGGCAGTGACTGCACAATTAAGCTGGACGCATTTTGTGCAACTACTTGGTATAGACGACGCCATTAAGCGAGAGTTTTACCTTGCAATGACAGTGCAAGAACGCTGGTCTACACGAACCTTGGACGAACGTATAGGCTCAATGCTATTTGAACGCACGGCGATTTCAAAAAAACCTGAACAAACCATTTTGCAGGAATTAGACCAATTACAAAACAAAGGTGTCGTTCATCAACAACTTTTACTGAAAGACCCTTATATTTTAGATTTTCTTGATCTAAATGACCGCTATTTAGAAAAAGATTTAGAAGATGCGATTTTACGAGATATCGAACAATTTTTATTAGAATTAGGCTCAGGCTTTAGTTTTATTGCTCGACAAAAACGTATTCAAATAGATGAAGATGATTTCTACATTGATCTACTTTTTTACAATCGCAAACTGAAACGACTGGTCGCTATTGATTTAAAAACAGAAAAATTCCGACACTCGCATAAAAGCCAGATGGAACTGTATTTACGCTGGCTTGCCAAATACGAACAAGAAGAAGGTGAAAACCCACCCCTTGGTATTATTTTCTGTACCTCTAAAAAATACGAACAAATTGAATTACTCGACCTTGAACGTTCAGGTATTCATGTCGCCGAATATATGACAGTTTTACCGCCTAAAGAGATACTCGAACAACGCCTACATTTAGCGATGGAACACGCGAAACAACGCCTATTGGCACAGAGGGAGTCAGAATAATGGATGCAACTTTAGAAACAGCATTCCAACAAGACATCATTGCCCAAATGCAGACGCACGGTTGGCACATTGGTTCAGGTACAGGCTACAACCGTGAAAAAGCCCTCTATACTCAAGACATTTTAGACTTTGTCCAAAAGACTCAAGAAAAGGAATGGCAGAAGTTTAAAGGCATCTTTCCCAATGATACCGAACGCCATTTTTTAGATACCGTTGAAGCACAACTCAAAAAAGCCGATATCAATGCTACGGATGTGCAATCTCGTAGCTATGGTACATTGGGTGTGTTGCGTCATGGTATTCGTACACGTAATTGTCGTTTTTCATTTTGCCAGTTTAAACCTGAACATGGCTTGAACCCTGAACTCAATGAAAACTATAAACAAAACATCTGCCGTGTTGTGCCTGAACTCGTCTATAGCCCATACGCTAATAAAACAGAGCTAGAAGCAACAGGCAAACAAGCTAAAAAATGGCGTATAGACCTTGTACTGTTTATTAATGGCTTTCCTGTGGCAACCATGGAACTCAAGTCAGAGTTTAAACAAGCTGTGCAAAATGCCATGACACAGTACAGAAAAACGCGTCTGCCAAAAGACCCTGAAACCAATAAGCCTGAACCCTTACTGATGTTTAAACGTGGCGCATTGGTACACTTTGCTGTAAGTCAGTATGAAGTCTATATGGCGACTCAACTGAGTGGTGACAGTACTTACTTCTTACCATTTAACAAAGGTACGAAAGAACAAGGTGCAGGCAATGATATCCCTGAAGATAGCAATGAATATGCAACAGGCTATTTATGGAATGAAGTTTTAACACCTGATAGTTTGCTGAATATTGTCGGTAACTTTATCCATCTTCAAATTGAAGAAAAAGAAAATTGGGAAGGTCTAAAAACTAAAAAAGAAAGTCTGATTTTCCCACGTTATCATCAGTGGAAAGTGGTAAATAACTTAGTACAGGATTCCTTGGCTGAAGGCACAGGGCAAAAATACCTGATTCAGCACAGTGCAGGTTCGGGTAAATCCAACTCGATTGCATGGACGGCGCATCAGCTTTCTAGTCTGTATGATGCTGACAATAAAAAGATGTTTGATTCGGTCATTGTGGTGACAGATCGAACCATTTTAGATGCGCAGCTACAAGACACCATTTATCAGTTTGAACATGCCGATGGTGTGGTGGGACGGATTAACAATAAAGAAGGTGATGGCTCTAAATCTGAAAAATTGGCAAAAGCTTTAGAAATGGCTCAGCCGATTATTATTGTCACCATTCAGACTTTCCCCTTCGTTCTCCGTGCAATTGAGAACAGTACCAGCCTTAAAGAACGAAAATACGCCGTGATTGCCGATGAAGCACATTCGTCACAAAGCGGTTCAACTGCACGTCAGCTCAAAGAAACCTTGATGATTGAAGAGCGTGAGGAAGATGACAATATTTCCTCAGAAGATGTGCTTGATGCAGTCATGGCATCACGAAAAGGTAGTCAAAACTTAAGTTTTTATGCATTTACCGCAACGCCTAAAGATAAAACCTTACAGCTTTTTGGTCGTTTGCCTGATCCAAGCATGCCACCGTCTAAAACCAATATTCCTGTGGCATACCATGTCTATTCAATGCGTCAGGCAATTGAAGAAGGCTTTATTTTGGATGTACTGAAAAACTACACCAACTATAAAGTGATTTATAAGCTGAGACAGAAGATCGAAGAAAAAGACGATACCGTTGATGCTAAAAAAGCTAAGACCAAGCTGAATCAGTGGGTACGTTTGCACGACCATAATATTTCGCAAAAAGTGCATATCATCATTGAGCATTTTAAAAAGAATATTATGGGCTTGTTGAATAACCAAGCCAAAGCCATGGTGGTGACCAGTTCACGTAAAGAAGCTGTGCGCTATAAGCAAGCCTTTGATAAATACATTGCAGAGCAGAATTATGAAAATATTCAGGCAATGGTGGCATTCTCAGGTGAAGTTGAGTTTAACGATAATGATGCCAATTGCAGTCATCTGATCGGACAGAAGTTTACTGAAAGTAATATGAATCCAAACTTGAAAGGTCGTGAGATGCGTAAGGCATTTGATAGCGATGACTTTCAGGTGATGATTGTAGCGAATAAGTTCCAAACAGGCTTTGACCAACCAAAATTATGTGCCATGTACGTGGATAAAAAGCTCGGTGGTGTGGAATGTGTACAGACTCTATCTCGTCTAAACCGCACCTACCCAGCTAAAGCTGAATCAGGTACATTCGTACTCGATTTCTTTAACGAACCACAAGACATTTTGGATGCTTTTCAACCGTATTACCAAACGGCAGAACTTGCTGATGTCTCTAATCCTGACCAAGTCTATGACTTATTTGAGAAGCTAAAGACAGCAGGTATTTTTCAATGGACTGAGGTGGAGCAATTTACTACGGCGTTTTATAGCAAGAATAAATCTAATGCCGCACTTTCCAATATTTGTAAACCTGCAATGCAACGCTGGCAACAACGCTATACCGAAGCAGTCAATGATTATGACGTAACCAAGAACCGTTTGGAACGTTGTAAACAAACTGGTGATGCTGTGCTCATTGCCAATGCGGAAAATGAGTTTACAGAGGCTAAGAAAGCCCGTGATGGCTTAGAAATCTTTAAAAAGGATTTAGGTAGTTTTACCCGTTTCTATGAGTTTATGTCTCAGATTGTTGAATATGACGATAAAGATCTTGAGAAGCTTAGTCTGTTTGCTCGTAACTTACGTCCGTTGCTACGTGAGCAAGTGGCTGATGAGGATGAAATTGACTTAAGTAATGTTGCAATGAGCCACTACCGCTTGTCTAAGCTCCGTCAGCAAGACATACAACTTAAAGCCAATAGTACAGAGCACAAACTTGAACCTGCCAACGATATGGGTACGGCGAAGGCAAAAGATAAGAAAGAGGATTTCTTGTCACAAATTTTACGCCGTGTGAATGACCTATTTGTGACAGATAAGCTGACCGATCAGGACATGATTAATTATGTGCAGACCGTAGCAGATAAAATGTCTGAAAACACACGTATGATGACGCAGATCCACAATAATCCACGTGAGCAAGCCATGTTAGGCGAATTTGACACTGCGTTAGATGATGCCGTACTAGATAGCAATACAGCGCATATGGAGCAAATGACACAGCTTATGAGCGATCCTGCGAAGATGAAGCAGTTTGCACATATTATTTATGATGTGTTGGTGAGTAAGCAGAAGAGTTTTTAAAAATTAAGTAAATTTTAAGGGGATAATATGTATACACTTTCTAAGGTCAATCATGAGGAAAGAGATGGCTTAGTACAACAAAGAGAAATCTTGTTGGATAAATTAAATGAATTGCAATTTAAGTTATTTGATAAAAGTTCACCAGAAGTAGTGGATCATGTGAATCAATTACAAATGGAACGGGCAAAGCAACAATCGTTATTAAAACAAGCTCAAGCTAAACTTAATCAATTAGAACCAGAGTTAGAGAATTTTGAAGAGGGTGCTGAGCATATTTTGCTAGAAGCAATTAGTCAGCAGGATTGGTATGGCTTTAAGAATAAGCGTGAAATTATCTTTGATAAACGTACAGGATTCTTATTTCCAAACTTTGAGTTTATGCCTCATTATTCTCTAAATGATTGGAAAAATATCAAAAAAAACTATTCACCAAATAATATAGGACAAGGTAAGTGGGCTCAGCTATATGAATGCGAATGTAATGATTATGGTTTCTCCAATAACGCTCGTGTAAACGAGTTTGACTATCCTAGGAAGTTTAGAGGCAATGAATCGGTAAGTTTATGCGGTTATTATAGTAGTTTTGGTAGTTATCATATTAATCGAAATTATCATTTATATTATATATATAACTTTTCTAAAAATAATATGAGTCATCAAGTTTCTAAGAGTGATAACGATGTTAGTAATTCAAAAATTTTACTAGTTTTGAGAACTTTAGATAATACAGAAATCGCAGATGATAATCCTCGACTAACTGCAACAGAAAAAGCCAAAATCATTTTAGATTTTTTTATTGAAAAAGATTGGATTCCAAACTTTGAGCCATTTCTTGAGAAAACTGATGAAGAGGATGATGAAGACTTTCAAGAACGTTTGACTCAAGCACAACAACAGTGTGATGTCTATAATCAAATTTTTGATGCCTATTATCAGCGTATTCAACTTCAGAAAAAGCTAGCGGATTTAGAGCTTCAACTTGCTGAACTACCAGAACCTGAGCCTAAAAATATATTTACCTCGGCATTTGACTATCAAATTGAACTGAAAAACTACGATAGCCAAATCATTAATCAATCCGTATGGAAATATAGCCAAGCCAGTCAGCAATGGATGAGCAATTTACTAAATAATATTGATGAGTGGGAAAATGAACATCTCAATTTGGTTAAAAATACAGTTGAATTAAACCAAGAACTTGATAAAAAGCTACCTGTGAGTGGCAATATAACTGCTGAGGAAAAACATTTATTAGATTCACAGCTGAAAAAACTAAAAGAACGCCTTGACCTTGGTCTAACACCTTTGCGTACAAGTCTAATTAACTTCTTGTCAGAATCTCAACAAATTTCATCCAACTTAGAACAAACCAGCAGTTTAAATGGCTTAGCACAGCTTGAACACCAAACCCGTCCAAGCTTTGAGTTACTTGCGGAACACACAGCAATACTATGTACTAAAACCTTAAAGAAAATGGAGTGGTTAGACCAATCATTGGATTTTGTGAAATCGGTAGTAAATATTCTGCGGAGATCAGCAGAGAATTACCTTATCTTAGTCGATAAATATCAGCAAGACTTAATGCAAATTGGCTTAGAGAACAGCATTGAATCAGAAGAAGTTGAAGCTTGGTTTGTCGAATGGCGTAGAGAGCGTTTAACGCTTTTAAAACAGATTCAACCATTGTTAGATGCTGGGTTAAATAATGTGATTGATGAGCAGACAGTTTTAGATATCTTTTCATGTATAGAGCAATATCAAAACGAATTAGATCAGTTCTATCTACAAAAGCGTTTAGGTATCCATACCACTTATGCTTTCCAACCGAATGGACACCGTCAAGAGAAGCTAGAAAAAGAACAGGAACTCACCAAGCTTGTTCATCAGTTTATGCAACAGTTAGAAAATGTCATTTTTAGTACAAAGACTACGGCACAAAAAATATGGCTCATTCGATTTAGTGAAGTTTGGCAGAATGGCATTGTGAATCAAATTACAGATTTCCTCACTAAAGAACAATTGATTGAACGTGATGATGTTGTTCAAATCATGAGTGAAGAATTACGCAAGGTTCAGCAACAGAACTTAGCTGCTTGTTTGCAAGATGCACAAAGTTATAGTGATGCATTAGCGCAAAGAGAAAAAGATGTAAATACACTGATATTTAAAATGCGTAAAGCTTTGATGAAATAAGGATATATAAGATGGGATTGTTGGATTCAGTGACTGGTTTTGTGAGTAATGCTTGGGATACGGTAAAAGATTTTGTTGGAGGGAGTTCTTCCAATGGAGGTAGGCGTGATTATGGTGGTTCATCATATTCATCAAGTAGTTCAACAGTTACGAATTATGATCCAGATAAAGTTGAAGTGGCTAAGTTAGAAAATGAACGTGTTGATTTGGTTAAAAATGCTCAGCTTGAACTCATGGAAGTAAATGCTCGTCTAGAAGCAGTCATGATTGAAGCACGGTGCAAAGGATTTCAATCCATGCAAATTTCTATGATGAGCATGCTGAGAGAAGTGAATCAACTAGCAGAAGAACGTCTTGTTCTATTGGAAAATGGTAGTCAAGAGCAAGTTCAAAAAGTCGAAGCCATGTATGCTGACTTGAGTAAAGATATGGAAAATGATGATTTTATGTTTTCTAAAGTACCTCAAATGCTCGAAATAGCGAATAAATTTCCAGAGGAATCTGATAGCCGAAAGCTTTATATGAGTGGAATTGATCGTGAAATGGCAAAGCATTTTGATTTCAAGACAGAACAGTTAAAGAAATTAAATGAGCGTTGTCAAATTGTTGTAGCATCAGTTGTTACAAGTAAAGAGAAAATGCAAAGCCATATTGATATGGTGATTACTAAACGTATCGAGCATATAGAGCAAGTCATGCACGTGAATGCACAGCTTCCTTATAGTGCAACTGCGCAGATTGGTGATGACGATCAATTAAAAATTGAGCATAAGTCTTGATGGTATGGTTGGATGGAATAGCCATATTGCGTATATAAAGCAAATGACACAGCTTGTGATCGATCTTGCGAACATGAAGCAGTTTTCACATTTGATTTATGATGTTTTGTGTGTAGAGGGCGGAATTAAAAATTTTCAAAAAAAAGTCACCCATTAGTCACTTAATTAATTTAATTTTTATAATAAATTGATATTTAATGTTTAAATTTTTATTTTTACATTCTGTATTGGAAAGTAATTGTAATTATTGCTTTAAAATGATTACTTAAACGGATTACAACAGATGGAAGCATTCAAAACATTGAGAGTTGTCACCCCTGAAGGCAATTGTTTTGCGGTATTTCCTCAAGATGCTTTGCACTGCGAGTTAAAGGGATTTAATGCAGCAGCCATTTATTATTTTGAAAGTAATATGTTCAAAATGTTTAAACAACATGGTTATCCGATTGTACTTGAAGATATAAATTTTGATTCATTTTTGATGTATTGTAATCGCCCCGATTTAGGGGTTCTGATCGAGGATGAGTTTGTTGATGAAGAGTACGATATGTGCTTAGGATATCAACTCAAATTTACCCTAGATTAGAAAATTTATTTATTTTTAATGTTTTATTTAAGCTGACATAAATGTCAGCTTTTTTATGATTTTATTTATCATTTAGTACATTTTATTTACAGAACAAATCTTAATATTTAAGCTTAAACAGAATTCCTTTTAAAGTAAGGTTCTGTTTATGAAAAAGTCTCCTCTATTACTCACTGTTATTTTGCTTGGTCTAACAGCAAATGTTTGGGCGGGAAAAGATGATCAAGTCATTATTCAAGAAGCTGCCAAAAATAACATTACCGTTGCGCAGGCCTTACGTGCCAACGATGAAGTTGCGGTGACTTTGACGGGCACAATTGTAGGTCAGACTAAACACGAACATTATGAACTCAAAGATAGTACGGGAACGATTGGAATTGAGGTCGATGATGATTTGATTGATTTAAAACAGTTGAAATCTGGTACTCAAGTCAAAGTCGTTGGTGAGGTGGATACACATCGTTATAAACCGACAGATATTGAAGTCGTTAAAATTGAAATCATTCCTTAAATAAAAAAGGCGCTAAGCGCCTTTTTTATGTGGTTTTAAGCTTTAAATGATTGATCAACAGGTAAACACATAACGCACCTACCCCTGCACAAAAACCTAAAACACCTGTTATCAAACCAAAATGATCTGATAAATAGCCTGCAAAAATAACAGGAACAATCGTACCAAAATACGCAATAAATAGATAAGTCGAAACCACCGCAGCACGGTTATCTGGATTGGTCATGCGATGCACCAAAGCAAAAGCAGCCAATAAACCCATGCCATGTCCCATGCCCACACAGATCACACTGATAAAGAAAATAAAGCCTAAGTCTAAAATCATACAAATGGACAGAATGAGATAACTGCTGATTAATAAAATTAAACCAGCATTCAAAGCTTTATGCATATCTATTGATTTTGCAGCAAATTGTACAATTGCAGAAACAAAAAGAATACTGGCAATGGTCGCACCACTGACCAAAGGTCCATGCCAAGGGATAATATCTTTGATAAAAGATGGTGCAAGTGATGCAAATAAACTGAACGAACCAAAAGCACAGAATGCAGTAAAACTGGCAATATAAAACTGCTTTTTGAATTGAGCATCAGGAAGTTCTAAATGTGGCGCAATAGAAAAAGGTTGTTTCTCAGATTGAATGGTTTTAATACTAAATAGGCTAATCAAGCTGATCGAGGCAGCAATAATGACAGGGATATAAGGCGTCACGAGTGGTTGATCAGAAAATTGCGCAATTGCCCCACCAATGAAAGGTCCAAGACCGAATCCTAATACGGTAATGATTGAGCTTAATTGCGCTGCATTTTGTTTGTGCGAATCTGGAATGGTGTAAATCAAACCCAACATGGCAGAGGTACTGATCAGACCTGATGCAATACCAATAATAAAGCGCCCAAATCCAAGATAGTAAGTATTTGAAGCAAATACAGAAAGTGTTAAACCGATGACTGCAAACAACAAGCCAATCTGCAAAGTTCGAATAAACCCAAAACTATTACTGGTACGACCTAGAAATAACAATGTGGTCATACACCCAAACATATAGGCGACAAAAATATAAGTAATATGGCTTGGGAGTAAGTGCCAAAGTTGTTGATAAATTGGATATAAAGGGCTAGCAAGCGCCGTACCAATCGTACCGATACATAAAGCAAGGCTGACCATGAAAAATGGACGCCATGATTGCTGATTCATAGATTTAGAGCTTAAAAAATGGAAATTTAGGTGTGTTTATAGACCTAAATTTTTCAGACAAAAATGCGGAACGTGTTTAATCAACGTCAGTATCGAAAAAAAACGATATATTAGGGAGATTAAAACTTAATCACTTTAGTGTAAATCAAAAATTAAAAGATAACGAAAAATATTATCCCACTGTTTTAACAATAGCGCTTCAATAACTTTAAAAATTCCTGTAACTCTACTTTATCTACAGCGTGTCGATCTTGAATCACATGTTCAGTTAAATGTTGTTCAATCAATTCATTCATCAAACCATTAACTGCCCCTTTGATTGCTGCAACTTGCTGTAGCACTGAAATACAAGAACTGTCTGGTTGATTTAAGGCTTCTTCAACAGCTTGAATTTGACCTTTTAAACGCTTTACACGGTTGAGGACTTTTTTATCTTGGTGTAAATGACTCATCACGATCATCCTCTAAATATATACTCCCTTATAGTATATTTTAAATTGAAAGAATATACTAAGGGGGAGTATATAAGATTGGTCCATCATGCAATTTAAAACCATACAACGCCAACACAGTCATCAATTTGATGAAGGTAATCCATTGGCACAAAAGAAAATCTTATTTGCAACAATACTCACCGCAGTCATGATGATTTTTGAGATCGTGGGTGGTTGGGTATTTAACTCTATGGCACTGCTTGCAGATGGTTGGCATATGAGCTCGCATATGATTGCACTGGGATTGGCTTATGTTGCCTATCGTGCAGCTCGGCATTATGCACAAGATGCTCGGTTTAGTTTTGGAACATGGAAAATCGAAGTTTTAGCGGGATATAGCAGTGCGATTATTTTGATGCTTGTGGCGATTCTTATGGCATTTCAATCAATTGAACGCATTTTTTCTCCTGTTCCGATTCATTTTAATGAAGCGATCCCTATTGCTATTGTTGGTTTGTTGGTCAATTTAATTTGTGCTTGGTTATTACATGATGGTGATCACGAGCATGGGCATGGTCATTCACATATACATTCACACCATACACATTCAGGTCATGGACACTCGCATGATGTGCACGATTTAAACCATCGAGCTGCTTTTCTCCATGTTGTTGCAGATGCTGTGACGTCTGTTTTGGCAATATTGGCATTATTTGCAGGGAAATATTTTGGCTGGAATTTTTTAGATCCAATCCTCGGCATAGTGGGTGCTTTTCTCGTTGCAAATTGGTCATGGAGCTTGATTCGTCAAACAGGTAAAACCTTACTTGATGCTGAAATGGATGAGCCTGTGGTAAATGAAATTCGTGAAGCCATTGATGAACTCAAAAATGAGGTAAAAATTACAGATATTCATGTATGGAAAGTGGGAAAAGCAAAGTTTTCAGTGATTTTGGCGCTTGAAACAAGTGATAAGAATCTGAATGCCGATATGATTCGTCAAGCTTTCCATCCATGAAGAATTGATTCATATTTCAGTCGAAATAAATCAGATTTCGATGTTTAACTTTGTTTCACGTGGAACTTAATGTTTTAAGAAAACATCCTCACAGTTTTCAAACAAGTGTCCTACTAAACTATGTTTTAATGTCGTCTATTCTGATTTTTGATTTTTTTAGAAATATGTTAAAGCAATTTATAGCATTGAGTTTAAGTCTTACGTTGTGTTCAGTCAGTTTTGCCAGTGTAGATACTGTGAAAGCGAAATTAGCTCAACAATATCCCAATATAAAAATTGATAATCTGAAAACAACGGAGATGCAAGGTTTATATAGTGGGACATTAGACGATAAAATTATCTATGTGAATGAAGATGTCCAACATATTTTCATTGGTTCAATGATTCGCTTAAAAGATCAACATAACTTAACGAAAGATCTAGTCGATCAGAAAAATTATGTAGATTTTAAAACTTTACCTCTGAATGATGCGATTAAAACAGTGAGGGGGAATGGAAAGCGTCAGCTTGCGATCTTTTCTGACCCAAATTGCCCATATTGCAAGGTTCTTGAAGGGAATTTAGCCAAACTCAATGATGTGACGATTTACACATTCATTTACCCAATCAAAGCGCAATCTATTCTTCCATCGAAGCAAGTGTGGTGTTCAAGCAATAAAGCATACGCTTGGAAAAATTTAATTCAAAGTGGAATAAAACCTACTGCGCCTGCAAACTGTGCAACACCGATTGATCGTAATCTGGAATTAGGTCAAAAATTAGGTTTGCAGGGTACGCCAGCTATTATTTTTTCAAATGGTTATAAAGCGATGGGGGCTTATCCAGCAGATGAAATAGAAAAGCTTTGGCAAAAGTTTGGATTGTAATTTAAGTGTTTTTAACACTGTTTAAAACACAAAAAAGCACCAGTTTATGGTGCTTTTTGCTGATCTTTAAAAGTTTTGAATTAAGTGCGTTTTGAAACAAAGTTATAGATAAATAACACGATGATCGCACCGACCACAGAAGCGATAAATCCTGCCGATGCTCCATTTTTATATAGACCCAGAAATTGTCCCCCATAAGTTGCAACTAAAGAGCCAATGATCCCCAATGCAGTTGTCACTAGAAAGCCAGCTTTGTCATCACCAGGATGGATTGCGCGAGCAATCAGACCTGCAAAAAAACCAATGATAATGGCACCGATTAATGACATCATAAGATTTCTCCTTTCTTTCTATTGCTAAGCGTAATTGCGTTATTCAAGTTAACTCTTTCTATATTCAAATATTTTAGAGTTTTGAAATAGCCTAGATATGCTAAAAGTTGTTGCATTTTTGTTCATTTTAAAATTCCAGATATTAAAAAAGCGACCGAAGTCGCTTAGAAAATTTAGGTCTATAAAATTTTTTGAATTCAGCTTAAAGACCGACTTCACCAATAAAAGGAATATGGCGGTATTTTTGATCATAGTCTAAGCCATAACCAACGATAAATTTATCTTCAACTTCAAAGCCTAAGAATTTAACCTCTAAATCAATCTCACGGCGTGAAGGCTTGCTGACTAAAGTACACAGCTCAATAGAGTTAGGCTCGCGTGTACTAAGGATGTCTAATACTTTGCTCAATGTGTTGCCCGAGTCGATGATGTCTTCAACGATTAAGACATCTTTACCACGAATTTCCCCATCTAAATCTTTGAGAATTTTGACATCGCGGCTCGATGTTGTACCACCACCATAGCTTGAAACTGTCATAAAGTCGAGTTCGTGAGTTTTAGTGATTGCACGACATAAATCAGCCATAAAAATAACTGAACCACGCAATAAACCGATTAAAACCAGTTCTTTGTCGCTATTGGCATAATGCGCATCAATTTTTTTACCAAGTTCTTGAACTTTTGCATGAATTTCTTCAGCAGAAATCATTACTTTCATTTCAACAGTCATGGGAAATACCTAAAACCTAAACAGCAAATTCTAAAATAAAAAAGGCGTTGACCAGCAACACCTAAAAGATGCATCAATTTTAAAACATATCAGCTCAAGATGCATCTTTTTTGACAATTGGATATGTAATTGTCACATTTTCAAAGTCAAGTTTTAGTGTGCGTCGCGCTTAAGGAGTAAAGCACACGCCACAAAAACCACGCCGATCAGAATCAATTTCTGCTTTGATCTTTTAGGCGGTTGATCATCTTTAGACTTGCTCATAAGCTTTTTGACCATAAATATACGTGGCTTGAATATTGCGATCATCGCCCATGGTAAATAAGGCAAATAATGCATCTTCAATATTCTTGGCACGTTGTTGGCGTAAGGTTTGTAATGCTGTGGCTTTCAGATTCAGCACGACAAAATCGGCTTCTTTCCCGATATTAAAATTACCAAGCTGATCCTCCAAATGCAGTGCTTTTGCACCACCGAGTGTTGCATGATAAAGCGATTCCATCGCTGACAGTTTATCAGCTTGAAGCTGCTGAACTTTATAGGCTTCATTGATGGTTTGTAACTGACAGAATGATGTCCCTGCGCCAATGTCTGTGCCTAAACCGACTTTGACTTGTTTTTCCCATGCTTTTTTTAATGGAAATAAGCCACTACCAAGGAATAAATTTGAGGTAGGACAAAATGCAATCGCAGAATCAGTATCATGCATACAATCCCACTCATGTTCTTCCAAATGCACACAATGGGCAAAAACAGATCGCTCCCCTGTTAAGCCATAGTGATGATAAACATCCAAATAGCCTTTTTGTTCAGGAAATAATTCTTTGACCCATGCGATTTCATTTTTATTTTCACTTAAATGGGTATGCACATAGACATCGGGATATTCAGCTTTGAGCTGCCCTGCTTTTGCCAATTGCTCAGGTGTAGACGTTGGTGCGAAGCGTGGAGTGATCGCGTAGAGATTACGTCCTTTACCATGCCATTTCTCAATCAAAGCTTTAGAGTCTGTATAAGCGCTTTCTGCTGTGTCTGTCAGTGCTTCAGGTGCATGACGATCCATCATCACTTTACCTGCGATTAAACGCATTTGGTGGCGTTCTGCTGCTTCAAATAATGCATCGACAGATTGTGGATGGACGGTACAGAAAACCAGTGCTGTGGTTGTACCATTTTTTAATAGTTCTTGAACAAAAAAATGCGCGATTTGGTCAGCATAGTTTTTATCGGCAAATTGAATTTCAGTGGGGAAGGTATAAGTATTTAACCATTCTAAAAGCTGTTCGCCGTATGCACCCACCATTTCAGTTTGTGGAAAGTGAATATGGGTGTCGATAAATCCAGGCACAATCAATTGTTCTGGGTAATGTTCAATTTGCGTATTTTCGGGGATGTGCTGTTGACCTGCTTCCCATTCTCCAAACCAACTAATTTTGCCGTTTTGAGTAATGAGTAGACCATCTTCTACATATCGCACTTGGTCGTGTATTTCACGTGCTTGGGCAACTGTATTCTGAATATCAAGGAAACGACCACGAATCGCTGTCGTTGCAATTACAGAAGACATTTTTAACCTGCGTTTTGACTTTTTTCAGTTGATTGTACCCTAAAGATCAAGATGACGCTGTACGTGGTTTTAGCTCTATTTACATTGAAGACCGAATATTGATATTTTTGAATTGCTTAAATTTAAATTTTTGAATGGATGTTCGATTCAAAATATCAGTCAATGATTATTTGTGTAGATGACTTTATCTTTACATCAAGAATCGGTACAGTGTCGGCAAATGATGAAATAAGAGACAATAATATTTATGTATTTTTGGAATACTAAAGCCCTTGCGCATGAATTATCAGAAGATACTTTGGAAAAGCGCCATTATAAAAACTATTATTTAATCGCAGCATTGGTGGTCAGCGCCGTGTATTACTATGGAATGTATTCACCTTATTATGATGTTCGCGTGATTGGCTTAGAATGCTTTCTGACATTAGTGATTATGTTCATTGGGATTCAGCGTTGTTATGTTGCCAATGGCGGTGACAATGGTGTGCATTTTATGAATAGAATCACAGCACTTTCTTTCCCTATTCTTCTACAAACAACGGTAGCAGGGATAGCTTTTGGTTTGGTTTTATTGGGAATTTACCAATATTTTCAACTTGAAAACACGGCGTTTGATCTATGGTATGAATGGTGTGTATCTGCATTTACGATTTTTCTACAAGTACTCTTCTTTACCCGTTTAAATAAATACATGAAACGTGTGGCTGAACATACGATCTAATATTTTTATAACATATTAAAAATAAAGCGCTTTAATTTAAGGTTAAAGCGCTTTATTGGTTAGAAAAATTAGTAAGATCGAACGACCAATGCATCCCAAAGTGAATTACTTGCTCGCCAGTGACTGTAAGGGCGACGATTTGATTCATACATGCCAGAATCAAAAAAGATCACGCCTTGTTTGACGAGTCGGATCCATTTTTCAAAAGATAATGGTTCACCGAACTCAATCGCGACATATTTTCCTGAATCATCGGTTTTACATCTAAACCAACCATTCTGATTAAATTTTTGATTGACCCTTTGACGCATTTTGTCTGCACTCCAACGGGCAATCACCAGATCATCTTTTTTAAATTCTTCAGGGACGAGTGTTGATTTGTGGGTTCGATTGTCAAAGGAGTAGCTATATTGAATTTCAATATCATTGTGTGCTGTTACTTTTAGGATGCAACCATATTGATTTCTTTGGTTAATTTTAGGAATAGCACTGCCCGACCAAGATAAACGGTTATCTTTATTCTCATTGGGTTTTCCAAAAGTAGGTAAAAAGTACTTATTGCGTCGGGTAAGCGCATTTTCACCAGTATTCCATTGAATAATATGCGGGTCATTGAAAATAAAATAAGTTGGACTCCAATCCCCAAAGGTGGTTTTGATTGAAGTCTGGTTTTTCATTTCAAAACCCATTAGATCGGCTTCTGCTTTTGCATTGGGTTTAATCCCCATTTGCTTTTCTAACCAATGACCGACTTTACCGTCATGGTTGGTATTATATTGACTGGAATCAGCGCGCTTGCCCAAAACATTCTTCTTGAAAATCTCAACAATAGCTTGTTCTGACATCAGAATTATCCTTTTTATTCATTAAAAACCACGATCACTTTTGGAATTGAATGTGATGGGTTAAGTTATTTTTCATTGCTTTGGAGAATGAATATTCTCTTAGATTTATTAAATTTACTTATGAATAGTCTAGTGGATTATTTAAATTAATTACAAGATTAACAGTGTTGCTTTTTATTTCATCAGTTTTGAAACAATACTGAGTATTTAAATTTGGAAATGTGGCTTCACATTTGATGCTAAAGCTAATTAAATCATGGATTTTAATCATCTATAATCTTAACAAAAATGAAAAACAATCCAATACAGATAAAAATCGAAGGGACAATAAAATTTTGTAATGGAATAGCTACTCCGCTTGAATTTGGTAAGCCTTTAAGACCGATTAGAATGAAGCATTGTAAGAGTCCAAACAGGATAAAACATATTCCAATGATCCCTTTCACGATAAAGAATGCGTACTTAAATTTGAGTGCTATTCCACAAAATAATGCGCCGCAAAATGTGCATCATTGCCAATAATATCGAACTCATCTTCACGGATCGACATGCCTGCACAAGTGTGTCCAACCATCCATAAACCAAGCGTAGGTAATTTGCCATCAAACAATGGTGTCTCTACCCATTTCTGCGCGATGTAACCATATTTATCATAATCATCGAAATAGAAACTGCCTGAAGCTGCACCTTGATCGACATTGTCCTGAACCACACGAATATTGGCGCCTTCACGGGCTAAAATCGGTTTTTTTGCCCATTTCCCTTGCAATTGCATATCGTTTTTAAAAGCATGCGATTCGAGTAATAAAGGATGATTGGGGAACTTCTTCCACAGTTCAACTAAGATTGCTTTATTCGACAAGAGCATTTTCCAGCACGGCTCAACCCAATTGGTCTCAGGCTTTAAGTATTGTGAAAAGTTTTCTTCCCAAACCCATTCCCATGGGTAAAGTTTGAATAAGTTTTGGATATTTTGATCATTTAGATCAAGGAAATTTTGCCCATCCCAACCGATATTTTCCATGGAGAGTTCAGAAACTTTATGCCCTGCTTGGAACGCTGTATCCATCAAATATTCGAGATTGCCCCAATCCTCACGTCCTGCTTCTTGGCAGGCTGCAAAATGAATATGTGATCCACGTGGAAAAATGGTTTTCCAGCGCTTGATCAAATCTTCATGAATGCTGTTGAACTGATCACGATGCGGAATATTTTCAACTTGTTCAATCCAATGCCATTGTGCGACAGATGCTTCAAGTAAACCTGTTGGAGTATCAGCATTGTATTCCAACATTTTGATCTGATGACCATCGTAGGCAAAGTCAAAACGTCCATAGAGCATCGGTGCTTGATGATGCCATGAATGTTCAATCAGTGGAATTGCTGCCTGCGGAATCTGAAAGTAATCTGGATAATTACCCTGTTGAATCATCTCTCCAGCCACTTGCATACACATTTGATGCAGTTCATTGGAGGCATCTTCAAGTTGCTCGATTTGCTTTAAAGTAAACTCATAAGCCACGCCTTCTGACCAATAAATCGAGCCATCTAATGATGGGAGATTGTAATAATCAAAACCGATTTGTTCATGCTGTTGTTGCCAGTCGGGACGTGCTTGGAAGCGTTTTCTTTTCATAGGATATTAGGAGAATAGTGAAAGCTTAAACATTAAATATAGAGGGGGTAAAACGTGTAAATTATCCACCAAAAGAGAAGCCACTACGACCAAAGCCACCACGGACAGGTGAGGATTTACTACTACTTTTACTGACTTGGGAAACAAAGGGTTGCCCTACACTGAGATTGGTCGAAGGCTCAACTTTACGACCTAAATAGTTCACTTTTCGATTGCCATCATAATACTGTGGTCCGACATAGCGTGTGCCTGAACCACCATAATAATATCCACCGCCATGTGAACTACTTGAAGATGTCGTAGTTTGCTCTTCTTCACACAGTTCTGTATTCCAATCATATGAACAATCATATTGACTATTGTAAACATCTTGAACAAGCGGTTTGTCATTACTACTACAAGCAGTGATTAAGAGCGGAACGACAACCAGACTGATTTTTTTTGAACGCATGATTTGCCTTACATCATTCGGAATTTTTATCTATTTGCTTTATAAATGATAAAAAAGAAAATTATTTTATACGCCGTATAATATGAGTATGAGGGGTGAATGTACAGTCTGTGAGCGGATAAAAAAAGATAAAAAGTATGTTTGATTGAAAATTGATGTTATGGATGATATTCAAAACATCTGGAACGTTTTATTTCAAAATAGACATTCGAGATAGGCGGCAAGGCATGAAATATTCACAAGATTTGAAGCAGATCATCTATGCACATCCTGTATTTTTACTTCGTTTAAAATTTCTCAGAGAAATAAATCCTTCTGCTTATTTAAGCGCTGGCGTTATTCGCAATATGGTGTGGTCAGTTTTGCATGATCAGCACTATCTCATTGAGCAGACTGAGATTGATGTGATTTTTTATGATACAAACGCTATTGAAGATGAACAGCAACGATTAACACATTTACTTGTTCAAAAGTTTCCTGAAAATACATGGGATGTGGTCAATCAAGCCTTTGTTCATACTTGGTATACAACTGATGATGGTCGCTCTGTTGCACAATATTCATCATTAGCAGAAGCACTTGCAACTTGGCCAGAAACTGCGACTGCAATTGCAGTACGATTATTGAAAAATGATGATCTGGAGATCATTGCGCCATTTGGTTTAAATGATTTGTTTGAACTCAAACTGCGTTGGAATGACCGTTTGGTGAGTCACGAAGTATTCTTAGAGCGTGTGCAATCTAAACGGTTTTTTGAGCGTTGGAATAGACTAGAAATCATAGATTAGTTTTCTAAGATAAACGTAATACCATTATATCGAATATCATAGTCTAGCGATGCTTTTGCCCATGCTGTATCGAGTATAGATACTTTAGAATTATGCTCAATTTTAACTTTGAGTTTAGATTTAAGCTTTTTTACGATTTTAGAATCGACTAAATGCCCTTCTTCAGCCCAAAGCATAATAAAAAATTTTAGCCCTGTTGGCAGTTGTTCAACAGAGATATTATTGCCCGTATGACCATATATTTTGAAAGTATTTTTAATAGTCCAAAGCTGTTTTTCTTGATTAAATTCAGTATGAAATAACCCATTGATCAAATTTTCTAAAGTAATCGCTCGTCCATCAATGGATACATTTTTGCTTTGAAAGTTAATGGTTAAACATGCATCGTGCATTTTATTCTCTTATTTCGCTGTATCACTAATCTACTGTTTTTATGTGGAATAAAAAAGCCTTCCATTCGGAAGGCTCAGTATTTTCAATCGTCTTACAACGTCGTTTCGTTATATTTTTTACTATGACGAATTGACAGAATTGCTGTAATCGTCAAGACAATCACAATGAAACTTAACGAGATCCAAATTGGCATGTGGAACACATTGAGCATGAGCATCTTAAAGCCGATGAACACAAGAATCAGACCCAAGCCATAGGGTAGATAATGCATTTTCGATGCAGCACCTGACAATAAGAAGAACATCGCACGTAAGCCCAAGATCGCCATTAAGTTTGCTGTGAGTACAATGAACGGGTCAGTGGTGACAGCAAAAATCGCAGGAATTGAGTCAACCGCAAAGATCACATCAGACGCTTCAACCAAGATCAATACAAGGAATAATGGGGTTGCCCACAGTACACCATTTTGACGAACAAAGAACTTGCCACCTTCGAGCTGTGGCGTGATTCGCATGTGTTTACGTAACCATTTTAAAATCGCCATATCTTCGATATTGCTGTCTTCTTCTTCCTGACCTTTGAGGAATTTAAAACCTGTATAGACGAGGAATGCACCGAAGAGATAGAGAATCCAAGAGAACTCTTGAACGAACCATGCCCCGATAAAAATAAAAATGGTTCTTAACACGATCGCACCGAGTACGCCGTAAAGTAATAATTTACGTTGCAGTGCAGGTGAAATACTGAATGCCGCGAAGATCATCATCCACACGAAAACGTTGTCAATTGCGAGGGATTTTTCCAGCAGATAACCTGCAAAATACTCCATAGTTTTGGCATTGGCGATGGTCACGCTTGCGGTTTGTTGTAGATAAAACCACAAGCCGCCACCAAAAAGTGTTGCAACCGTAACCCATGCAATACTCCAGTAGGCTGCGGTTTTGACTTTGACTTCTTGCCCTTCTTTTTGTTTAAAACCAAGAAAGTCAATCAGTAACATGACACTGACGATGGCAAAGAACGCCAGATATAGCCATGGATTGCCAATGGATTCCATAAAATTCTCCAAGTCTGGCAATCAATCAGGCATAAAAAAACCTTGATCAGTTGCCAGATGATTAAACATCTGTATCAACATGATCAAGGTCTTGCCTACATTATCTTATGCGGATAATGCTCAGATACCGGCATTTTTATCTCAATCAGAAAAAATGCGTAATGACGATAGTCTGATGGGAGGCTACTCCCCTTGTTCAACAAATTGGGTTTAAGAAATCGTTGATTTCTTAATATGCGCACAGAATCGCATATTTATAAGCAATGTGCAAATTATTTGTTTATTTAATACCCGTTAAAAAGTCTTTACGTTGTACCAAAACCAATGCCAATAATGTCCCTATCACTGCAATGATTCCACCGACAATACCGATTTGATTCAAACCAAAGTTTGTTGTGGCAAGACCACCGATCAAAGCGCCTGCACCGATACCGACATTGTATAAACCTGAATGGATTGCCATAGATACATCTGTTGCATCTGAAGCAAAATCCAAAGTTTTGGCTTGTTGCGCAAGGCTGAAACAAATAATTGCCATGCCCCAAAGCCCGTAAATCACGCTGAAACTGATGAAGTTTGTAGACAGCGGAATGAGCAATAACATCGCAGCGGCAATCACAGCACTGCTTAATGGGATTGGAAATTTTGGATATTTACGGGCAAATTTTCCAAATAAGTAAGAGCCAAGAAAACCAGTGACACCATAAACTAGCAATAACGTTGTGGTTTGTGATGAGCTTAAATGTGCAATATTTAAGGCAAATGGTTCAATATAGCTATAGGCGGTAAATTGTGCCGTCACTACAATCACGGTTAAGGCAAATACCATCAACAAGCTAGGGCGTTGCCAAAACTGTTTCAGACTGCTGAGTGACCCCGAATTGACACTTGGTAATTTGGGTAAGGTTTTTGCCAAAATAAAGCACACAAGTGTTGCACCGATGGCAATCAGCGCAAAAGTATTACGCCAACCATAGGTTTCACCAATCATTCGCCCAAATGGAATCCCTAAGACCATTGCTAATGCCGTGCCTGTAGCGAGTAAGCCCAAAGCTTGTAATTCTTTGCCTTTAGGTGCAACCCGCACCGCCAATGATGCGGTAATTGACCAAAATAGTGCATGGGCGAATGCGATGCCGATACGACTCAGCAACAGCACATTAAAACTCCATGAGAAGTAAGATAAAACATGACTCACGACAAAAACAGAAAACAGTGCGATCAGTAAAAAGCGCCGTTCAATATTTTTGGTTAACAGCATAATTGGCAATGACATAGGAGCAACCACCCATGCATATAGGGTGATCATGATGCCTGCATCTGTTGCAGGCATGGCAAAGCTTTTTCCAATATCACTAAGTAAAGCAACAGGAACAAATTCAGTGGTATTAAAAATAAATGCAGCGAAAGCCAGACTAATCACACTGATCCATTGTTGAGTTTCACTGGGAGCAGGTTGTGGCATAGGATTTTGGGGAGTAGAGGCTGACATAGTCAAGAATTTAAAAGAATAGTCCTAAATTTTAGGCTGATTTTTTTTAAATGTTAAGTTGAGTTTTGATATAAAAATTAGAGTTTGTCCGACAAAATTTAACAATAATTCAAATTGAATTGTGGCATTTTTTAAAATCTAAAAAATTGAACAAAATAAGAGTAATGACCATGTTAGAAATTAAACATCAAGATAATGGTAAAAAGGGTGAATTTTATATTGGTGAAGAAAATCACCATTTGGCTGAAATGGCATATACATGGGCAGGTGAAACCATGCTGATCATTGATCATACTACGGTTGAAGATGAATTACGTGGTCAAAGTGTTGGGCGCAAACTACTTGATCAAGTGGTTGATATGGCACGTCAAAAAAATATCCAAATTATTCCTTTGTGCCCTTTTGCCAAATCTGTGTTTGATAAAGATCCATCGATTCGTGATGTTTTGAAATCTTAAGATCACTTTGTTACAGTTGAAATGTGCCATAAAGAATGATGAGAAATAATGATGCAATTCCAACATGTAGATAATCAACACAATGGTGAATTTTACCTCGACAATGAGCAAGGCAAACGGATTGCTGAGATCAGTTATGTCTGGAGTGGAGAGCAAAAAATTATTGCCAACCATACATGGGTAGATGATTCACTTCGTGGTCAAGGTATGGCACGCCAATTATTGGATGTTTTAGTTGATTTTGCACGTCAGAAACAGCTTAAAATTGTACCGACTTGTTCCTATGTTGAAGTGATGTTTCGCCGTGAGAAAAGTTTTTCAGATGTCGTGGCGTAATATAAAAAGTTAAGTATGTTTAAAGATAAATAGCCCATATGTTGGGCTATTTTTTTGAGATGACCGATTGCATATACGCGCTGTGTAAATGGGCTTTTTATTCAGGGAAAGTTCTTGTATATTCGAGTTTAGAAGAAAATGATTGAATCAAAAATTAAATCTAAAACACATTAAATTAGAATGATATAAATAAAGGAAATAGCATGTTTATTAGACTCTGTTATGTCAGTACGCGAGTGGAGCATGATAAAAATTTATTAGAAGATCTCAGTGATATTTTGTCTACGGCAAGACAATTTAATCAGGAACATCAAATTTATGGCGTGCTGTATTATTCTGAAGGTGTTTTTTTTCAGTGTTTAGAAGGACAACAGGCTGTATTAGATGATTTATATGGAAGAATCTCAAATGATCAAAGACATATAAATTTACATCGTTTTCCAGATCAGCCATTGAAACAGTTATATTTTTCAAAATGGTCGATGAAATATGTCAAAGACTCTACAAAAATTTCTCGTTTTTTTGCAAAACTTGGTTTAGAAAAGTTTCAACCTTATCAATTAAATAATGAAAATATTCAGGATTTTGTCAGTCTATTATTGAAAATAGACAATAGTGAGCCAGCATATAAAACGCGATAAAATTATCCAACTTGTGACGTTTTCACAAAAGGGCACCATATTTTAGAATCTATCGTGATATTTAACATAAGAACGATGAAATATAGTAAAAGCGTTATAGAAATTCGGTTAGAAGATTAAAAATGTTTAAAAAAATGCTGTTTATCAGTTTATTGAGTTTGAATTCATCATTGATTTTTGCTTCGGATTGTTTAGTTTCGGACTTAAAAACATATTCATATGAGCAAGAAATTCAGCCACGTTGGGAATTGTCAGTTATATCTAAACAGCGGGTGTATTTCCATTCTGCACCTAAAGCGGTATGTAAAATGGTGGATGATTATCTTATTCAAAATGATCATGTCATTGCTTATTCACTTTATACCGATAAAGCACAAGAAAAATGGGTCTATGTGATGTATATCAATACCGAGCATGATGCCGATGATAGTGACGATTTGATTGAAGGCTGGGTAAAATTAAAGGATTTTAAAAAGTTAGATGATTATGTTGCGGTAGCAAAATAAAATATGTTCAATATTAAAAGAGGTATTGAGTAATGTTGAAACAGCTAATTTTAGGATTCACATTGCTTTTAAGTGCACATTTTGCATTTGCTATAGATTGTTCAAAAATGAATGAACAAGTTGAAAAGCAAGCTGTTCCAATCGTTCCACGTTGGGGATTAGTCGTTCAATCTAAACAACGAGTGTATTTCCATTCAGCACCTTTGGCTGAATGTAAAATTAAAGGTTTATTTATTATTCATGGAGATAGTGTCACTGCTTATGATTTGTATAAAGATAAAGCGCATCAAGAGTGGGTTTATGTCATGTATTACAGTAAGCGGCAGGATTTAGAAAATGAAATGGTGGAAGGTTGGATTAAGTTAAATGAGTTTAAATATATGGGTACAGATTCGCCCATGACACATTAAAAAACCCGCGAAAGCGGGTTTTCAATCACAAATATTTATTTTGCTTTCAACGCCGCAAGTAATTTTTGATGCAAGCCACCAAAACCACCATTTGACATGATCACGACTGCATCGCCCTCGCCTGCTTCAGCAACCACAGTTTGGATGATGTCATCCAAAGTACGTGCAATCACCGCTTTATTCGGTGCAGCATCAATCACAGGCTGCAAATCCCAATCTAAGCCTTCAGGTTGATACCAAATTACTTCATCTGCCAAACGTGCAGAATGTGCCAAACCATCTTTGTGTGAGCCCATACGCATGGTGTTTGAACGTGGCTCAATAATCGCCCACAGTTTACGTTCACCTAAACGCTTGCGCGCGCCTTCAAGTGTGGTATCAATTGCCGTTGGATGATGGGCAAAGTCATCATAGACCTCGATACCATTGACCGTATCCAAAAGTTCCATACGACGTTTTACACCGCCAAAATTCGACAATGCTTCACATGCAGTTTCAATCGACACACCGACATGTTCAGCAGCAGCAATGGTTGCCAAAGCATTGGCAACACTATGTTGCCCTGTCATTGTCCATTTCACTTCACCTTTCACAACGCCGTGTTGCAGTACTTTGAAATGTGAACCATCGGCAGAGAGTTGTTCTGCATAGACTTCACAGCTGTCATTGGCATCTAAAGATGTACGAACTACAGGTGTCCAACAGCCCATTTCCAATACTTCATCAATATTGGTTTCAGTGATTGGCGCGATGATACGACCTTCACTTGGAATGGTACGAACTAAATGATGGAATTGTTTTTGAATCGCTGCTAAGTCATCAAAAATATCAGCGTGATCAAATTCTAAATTATTTAAAATCGCTGTTTTAGGATGGTAATGCACGAACTTAGAACGTTTATCAAAGAACGCTGAATCGTATTCGTCTGCTTCTACACAGAAGTATTTACCACCACCTAAACGAGCGCTTTCGCTGAAACCTAAAGGAACGCCACCGATTAAGAAACCTGGATTTAAACCCGCTTGATCGAGTACCCATGCCAGCATGGTTGTGGTTGTAGTTTTACCATGTGTTCCTGCGACGCCAAGTACGTGTTTGCCTTGTAAAACATGATCTGCAAGGAATTGTGGTCCTGAAATATACGGTAGACCTTCATTCAGCATATATTCTACGGCATCAATACCACGTTTCATGGCATTGCCCACGATCACAAGATCAGGATGTGGTTGCAAATGGCTACGGTCATAGCCTTGCATTAAAGTAATGCCTGCATTTTCCAATTGGGTCGACATCGGTGGATACACGTTTGCATCTGAACCTGTCACCTTATGCCCTAAATCACGCGCCAATAACGCCAAAGAACCCATAAAGGTGCCACAGATACCCAAGATATGCAGATGCATTCGTTCTCACTCCACTTCTTTTTGACACATCACTTTGTTGTTGTGGTGTTGTCGTGATTCATTTGATTTGAAAGCAACGATAGCAAGGGTTTAAGTGAAAAGATAGTTTTTCTTGTATCGTAAAATAGATATGTTTTAAATCGAGTGACTTGTTAAATTTAAAACTTCATCCACATAGTGAGATAGCGTATTTTTTTCTTTGTGCGGGAGCGTAATTAAGTCAATCACGATATTCATTGGAAATTCATAGAGTGTTCCATTGGTTAATATTGCACTAGAATGTTTATGATCAGATTGCGTCACCTTAAGCAAAATTGGATTTAGTTTTCTCTTCTTGTTTGATTTAATCCAATACCATTGTTGCTTTTGATCATTTTCACGGATAGTTTCACCTACATATGCACCAATTCTTAAAGAGATAGTGACAATATCTTGAATAAAATGTTGATGTTCTTCTTCATTCAGTTTTTTTAATTTAGTTTCGATAAAATATTGTCGAATAAGCAGTAAATATTCATCTATAAAAGTTAAGCTGTGTAGTGAATAGTCTAGTGTAACTTGATCAAAATAGTTGACCAATAAAATTTGACTTTCACCTTTGTAAGTTAATAATTCTGAAAGAAATAGCATGTCTGCATTTACTTTTCTTGACAGTAATTTTTCCAGTATTTTTAACAATTTATTTACTCCTTATATATTGTCTAACTGAACGATAGTTCAACAGTAAATGCATATTTTAATAATTTTTTCTCTAGTATTTATTATGATGGACATTAGCAGTGTAATCTATAATCATCCTAAAAATCTGAGCTAAAAATGGCTTTATCTCTCCCTCTTTTACTTCTCATTATTTCCAACTGTTTTATGACCTTGGCATGGTATGGTCATTTAAAATTTTTACCGCATGATGCGCCTTTGTGGAAAGCCATTTTATTGAGTTGGATCATTGCCTTACTTGAATACAGTTTTATGATTCCCGCGACGCGTTTATTGGCAACACATGGCTGGTCGATGGGACAGATGAAAATTACTCAAGAAGTGGTGACACTTTTGGTCTTTGTTCCTTTTATGATTTTCCTATTTAAACAACCATTTAAGCTTGATTATTTATGGGCAGGTTTATGTTTACTGGGCTGTGTTTATTTTGTATTTAGAAGTCAGTAAAGCATGAAGATTCGCTAAACGCGTTGATGCATCATTTGAAACATCAACGCTTAGATTTAAAATGATGATAGTAATGAGTCAAAACTCAATCTATTTTGTATTTACATGCTTTTTTGAGGATTTGTGAAAACTTTTTATCCCGATCAGTTGGATCTTCGTAATCAAAGGCATAATCTGTATCTAAAGTTGTAAAAGATAATTCGCCATTCGGCTCAAATCCTGAAATCACCGTATTATAGGCTTGGTCTTCGCAATACACATGGTATTCAGCAATAGAATAGGTATTGCCAATCTCAGTTGGGCCAACATAATATCCTGTCATGGCAATGGGTTCTTTGTCATAAGTGACCTTTTTCCCTGTCACGATAAATTTTTCATGCGTCCCACCAGTGAGTGCAGAACTTTTGATCTCACCCATATAGCCTTTTTCTTTATTGAGATTTTTAAAAGTTGTATTGAATTCATTGGTGTTTAAATTCACCAATGCCGAATAGCTCTGAGTCGCGCAGAGTGCTAGGGTAAGAATACTGAGAAGTTTTTTCATTGTATATTTTCTTGCAGATGTTGTTGTTCTATCTTAATTAATTTCAATGTTATTGCCTAGTTCAATCCAAATTATTCCTATTCGCTAAAAAAATAATGAAAATATTGCCCTGCTCTATCTGTAAAATTTTCTTGAGCTGAAAAATCAGTCTATAATAGCGAGCTTCTTGATATTCATTTAAACACTGATCATCAGTTTTTAAACTTCCTTACATTCGTTTACGGAATATATGCAATGAATGCGGCCGCTGTACAAGACGCTCCTTTAGTTGGAATTATCATGGGTTCTCAATCTGATTGGGCGACTCTCGAAAACACTGCCAATATGCTTAAACAGCTTGGTGTCCCTTTTGAAGCCGAAGTTGTTTCTGCGCATCGTACGCCAGACCGCTTATTTGAATATGCTGAAACTGCACGTGAACGTGGTATTCAAGTGATTATTGCAGGTGCAGGTGGTGCGGCGCATTTACCAGGAATGTGTGCGGCAAAAACTGATCTTCCTGTATTGGGTGTTCCAGTTAAATCTTCTATTTTGAATGGCGTAGATTCATTGCTGTCTATCGTGCAAATGCCAGCGGGTATTGCAGTGGGTACATTGGCGATTGGCCCTGCGGGTGCAACCAATGCGGCAATTATGGCAGCACAGATTTTAGGTTTGACACGTCCAGAAATTGCAAAAAATGTTGCGGAATTCCGTGCTGCGCAAACTGATAAAGTGGCGAGCAAAAATATTCCAGGTCAAATTTAAGATCGACTGATTTTTTATTGAGTCAGTTTCATATTCAGTCAGTCAAGCCAAGCGAAAAACAGGACACAGATTATGGATAAAACCATCGGTATTTTTGGTGGTGGTCAATTGGGTCGAATGATGGCACAAGCTGCCCTGCCCCTAAATATTCAATGCACCTTTTTTGAAGCCAGCCAAGATTGTCCATCTGCTGCATTAGGTCAGGTATTTTCAACCAAAGCAGAAAATGGCTTGCAAGATTTTATTGCCAACGCAGATGTATTCAGCCTTGAGTTTGAAAATACACCGTTGATCGATGTCGATGTTTTGACCAAACAAAAAGATTTACATCCGCCACGTCAGGCTTTGGCGATCGCACAACATCGTTTGTCTGAAAAAGCGCTGTTTGATGAGCTTGCGATCCCTGTTGCGCCGTATAAAGCGGTGACTTCACTCGATGAATTAAAATCAGCGGTTGAACAACTCGGCTTACCGATTGTCCTGAAAACCTCACGTGGTGGTTATGATGGCAAAGGTCAGTTTGTATTGCGTACAGCAGATCAAATTGATCAAGCTTGGGTGGAGCTTGGCCCTGCGGGTGAATTGATTGCAGAAAGCTTTGTGACTTTCTCACGTGAAGTGTCGATCATTGCCGTACGTGGTATTGACGGTGATGTGAAAACTTGGCCTTTGGCTGAAAATCATCATCATAATGGTATCTTATCCCACTCGATTGTACCTGCGCCAAACAGCACAGATTTACAGCCTGTGGCACAGGATTACATCACGCGTTTATTGAACCATTTAAACTATGTCGGTGTACTGACACTTGAGTTATTCGTAACAGAAAAAGGCTTATATGCCAATGAGATGGCACCACGTGTGCATAACTCAGGGCATTGGTCGATTGAAGGTGCGATTTGTTCACAGTTTGAAAACCACATCCGTGCTGTTGCTGGTTTACCGCTCGGTTCAACTGAAGTGGTTCGCCCAACGGTCATGATCAATATCATCGGTCAGTATCCAAAATCTGAAGATGTTCTGGCGTTAAAAGGCGCGCACATGCACCTTTACAATAAAACTGAACGTGAAGGTCGTAAGATCGGTCATATTACTTTAATGCCAAATGATTCAGCTGAATTGACGACTTTATGCCGCCAATTGGCAAAAATATTGCCGAATCCATTGGCGTTAAGCGAAGATATGAGCATCTAAGCGAAAATAGCGTGTTAAAAAAGCGGTCATTCAAATGACCGCTTTTTTATTGTTTTAAGTTCTGTATGATGCCTGTCCTGCACTTTTCCTTTGATCGAAAAACGCTGTATTTCACCGAAAAGCACAATTAAAATAGTTAAATTAAGCGCATAATTCACCTTCAAAATCGGTTGAATTGAGAGATATTTTTAAATTTAAACTATAAAAATTTGATTTGAATTTAAAAATAGAGTAGGACAATTTTTTGTGTAAAAGTCACTTATCCACAACTCAGTTACACCACTTAGATTCTTGGAAATGCGATAGAGATTAATTTGAATTCAAAAGTTTTGAATTTAAATCATGAAAATAAAAAACGAAGAGCCAGAATGAATAAAAAGATATCCACAATTCTGATCTGTATGAATGTATTTTGTATAGAAAGTGCTTTTGCAGAAGAAAATATCCAAGTTCAAACCCTGTTGACACTGGATGCGATCAATTGTGAATCTCCAAATCCAATGCAGGATTTTTTGTTGAACTATTACAGTGCCCAAAAAAGTGAAAAGAAATCTGTACTTAAAGGGCAACGATTCATATTGAATGATGCGAACTATCGTGGGATAAACGCTGTCAAAACATATCCCACAAAATATGGTCAACAGACTGATTTTTCAGTGAATTTTAATCAATTTACATTGCCTGTGATTAAAATTTCAGTGTGGACAAAAGGTTATGCGATAGAACAAAGTGATGCTTATTATATTGTTTTTAAAGGAAAACCATCACAGGTGAGTAAAGCGTTAAAACAACAATTTTCAACGCAATGGAAAACGGCAGATCGCTTAACTCAAACGCCACAAGGCAATACACGTTTGCAATGCGAAGATATTACAGGAATCAGCCCAGCAGGAGATATGATTGAGTGAAGGTGTGGATAACTTTCTATCTATATTTTGGGTAAAAATTTGAATTTAAATTATTTCGCATAATTTCGATGATAAAAAGACTTTGGTTGGCTATGGATAACTTTTTTAAATTCAAAAACTTCTTTTTATAAATTATGAATTCAAAATGTACAAATGAATTTAAATTTTACGATTTACAACTGTCATTTTATTCACAGGCTGTTATGGTATTTACATAATTTAAATTTAAAACCAATTTGTGGATATTATGCGTTATTTATCATTATTTTGTGGATCGGCTTTATTGGCAGTGACTCATGCCAATGCTGAGTTAATTATTAATGGTCAGATTTCTTCTGGAACAACGACGACAACAAATCAGCCTATTCAGAGCCAAAGTATTCAAAATTATTCACCGAATTCAAATTTTCAAAACTGTATTGCAAACTTACGCTCACAGGCTATTTCTTCAGGTGTGAGTGGTTCAACCTATGATCGTTATACGCGAAATTTAACACCTGATTATTCAGTCATTAGCAAACTCGACTATCAGCCTGAATTTTCTACCCCAATCTGGGATTATCTCTCAGGGTTGGTCGATGAGGAGCGTGTAGAAAAAGGGCGTCAAATGTTAGCGCAACATCGTGATGTGCTCAACCGTGTCGCAGCTGCTTATGGTGTACCTGCTGAAACTGTGGTCGCTGTGTGGGGCGTGGAAAGTAATTTTGGTGATATTTCTGGTAAATATCCATTGCTCCAAGCTCTGGGTACATTGAGTTGCGAGGGTCGTCGTCAAAGCTATTTTAGAGGCGAGTTTTTTGCAACCATGCGCATTTTGCAACGTGGTGATTTGCGTAAAGAGCAGTTAAAAGGATCGTGGGCAGGGGCGTTTGGTCATACCCAATTTATGCCATCGACTTATGAAGAATTAGCAGTCGATTTTGATGGTGATGGTCGCCGTGACTTGGTTTCAAGTACTTCAGATGCTTTGGCTTCAACAGCAAATTTCCTCAAAAAGCGTGGTTGGCAAACAGGTATGCCGTGGGGCTTTGAAGTTAAAATCCCTGATGGTGCTTCAGTGGGTGGCGAAAGTCGTCGTAATAAAAAATCTTTAAGTTCTTGGGTAAATCGTGGTTTTACCCGTGTGGATGGTACGCCAATCATTCAAGGTAATTTATCTGAAAGTTCACAAGCAGGTTTAATGATGCCAGCAGGGGCGAATGGCCCAGCTTTCTTAGTGTTTAAAAACTTTGATGCGATTTATTCGTACAATGCTGCTGAAAGTTATGCTTTGGCAATTGCTCATTTATCTGATCGTTTACAGGGTAAAGGTGGTTTTCAAACAGCATGGCCAACAGCAGATGCGGGAACATCTCGCGCTGAACGTCGTGAAATTCAAAATTATTTATTGAAAAAAGGCTATGACATTGGTGAGGCTGATGGTTTGATTGGTGATAAAACGCGTCAGGCAATCCAACAAGAGCAAACCAAGTTGGGCTTAAATCCAACAGGTCGGGCAGGGCAACAAATTTTAAATGCATTCAGAAATGAAGCGGCTAAAAGTATGATGCAATAAATTATCGCTAACAAAACAAAAGGTCTGCAATTGCAGACCTTTGTTGATTTAAATCATAGAATTATTCAATATCCGCTTGATCAATTTTTACAGCTTCAAGTAAATCAAAAATCACCGCAGTCACATCTTGAGTATGGTCACGATTATTAAAAATTTCATAAGCCGTGATGGTCACATCCGTATCACTCGGAAGTTGTTTTTGTTCTTCTTCAATCAGGTGTTGAATCGGCAATAAAGTCTGCTTAATTTCAATGTGTAAAATATCAGAGAACTCGATATTTTCTTCTTCAAGTTCAATTTGTTGCTCATTAAAATAAGGCAACAAAATGGCATAAAGATAAGGCTGAAGTTCAGTAATATCAAAGATTTCAATATCACGAGTTTGTTCAATCGTGCTGATATGATCATTTACTTCAAGAATAATATGATAATAGCTCATTGGAATCTCCCCATTACTTAGCTTAGATGAAGCACAATAGCATGATTTTTAAATAAAGCCGACCTTATTGCCAATTAAATACATAAAAACAATAAGGTTTTAAAATATCAGCATTACTGTTGAAAAAAGAATATTCATCTAGAGTTTAACATCGCTAAATCTGCTGCGGTTAATTTAAAGTTTTGCAAATCTTGTTCTTTCATCATCGGGTACATCAGTGCTTTAGGATCATCATTGTGTAACAGTCCAAGTGCATGCCCGAGCTCATGGGCAATGGTGACACGTAAATCATCATTCGATTCAAATTCATAAATATTGATACTGCGTCCATCAAAAACACCTTTATCAAACTGACGTGGTTGAAAGCGGTGATTGAAATGATCCACAGATTGATTAAATTGTTGATTAACAGAGTTGAATTGCTCAACTTGCTGATTTAATTCATAGACCTTTTGATTGTAATTATCCAGTTGTTGTTTCAGTTGAGTTTGTTCAATGATGAGTTGGTTTTTTTGCTGATCCAGTTGGTATTTTGTTGATGAATCGATATTTTGTCGGGTCTGGTTAATGCTATTGATTAACTGATTATATTGGTTAATTTTTGTTTGATAATTTGTTTTCTGTAGTTCTAACTCACGATTTGCTAAATCCAGTTCTGCGTGGATTTGTTGAATTTTTTGTTTTTCGCTGTGCGTATATTGTTGGGTATTTTCTAATATTTTCATTTCTTGCGAACGTGCATTCGACTCAGCCTGACGTTCATCGTAGATTAAATTAATGGTCAGTTTGGCATTCGGATCATAGACGAATAGGCTTTTCAGTGTACCAATATGCCAAATTTCAGCCGCTTGTTGTGCCAAGTCTTGCACTTGTGATTGGCTCAGGTTAAAGCGTGGATCAATCTCACCGATACGATAGCGTAGACGCGTGTCCAAAGGGTGAGAAATACGATCCATCACAGAATTATGATTGAGTTGCGGATACATCATGCGTTGTATCGCAAAATATGCCGTAAAAATGATTAAACCGAGTAAAATCCAAAGACGCATGATCTGTATATAAATATTTTTTGTTCTGAATAATCTATCTGAAATTATCAGAATGACAAGTACTCAAACAGATTGATCATACATGATGGTTGTTTTAACCCTTGTTGTGGCAGTCTTTATAAAATGCAGATTGCAGAATTTAACAGACGTGTAGAGCATTCGCTTTTAAGCTTAAACAAAAGATTTAGAAGATAACAAAGATGAATATATATGTAATTTTAGGTGTGTTGATGCTCATCGCAGGTTTAGGGTGTTGGAGCTATGTGTTTAAATGTCTGTACATCATGTTCCGTACTCGTATCGTGGTCGATTTACCCTTGAATGAGCAGTTTAAAACATTTCGTGTGACCGAAAAGGGTGGTTTTGCCATTTGGGAAGAGGGACCAATGTTGAAAAAATCGCCCATGGCATTCAGCACACCTCAGATTATAAACACCGATCACCATCAGCCTGTAAAACTTTCCCGTAGTTATGGCAATGCCACAAAAACGAGTTTTACTCGCGCATCGCGAATGGTTTACTTTTGTGAGTTGGATGCAGGAAATTATGTGTTTGAAGTTCATGCAGGCTCTTCATTAGGCAAACTCGATCAAGCGATCAGCAATACGATTGAGCGTGTGGTGACGATTCCTAAAGCACCAGCATCAGAATATCGAATTCAACTACGCAAAAGCCTGAATAAACGGCAACGATTATTGATAATTCCCGCTGTTTTTATCGGACTATTTTTATTCAATATAGGATTGTTTACTGTCTTAGGTCATACGACAGGTGTGCATCTTGAAGGTGCTTTGGGCATGTAAAAATATGTTATGAATGCGCAATATTGAATAGTAATTGTAGATCCATAAACAGCAAAATAAATGCAAGCACACTGAGGATTCGATTTATCCATTTGGATTTTTTCAGATAACTTTGTGTATGGCAGATGTCGTAAAAATCTCTGAAATGCCACATGATATAGCTGATTTTATGTTTAAAAACAGCACTAACAGACTGTTGATGGTTCTGTTCTCGCAACACAGAACGCACCACCAGAGCATTGAGCCACAGAACAGTGCTGACGATGCAAATAATAAACAGGAAACTCCATGCGAAACGTACCGATTGATCTGTTTCAATCAGCACAAGTTCGATATATAGATGATTCATCATTACGGTACTGAGGATCAACATCAGCCGATAAAAAGTATGCTTTAAATACGTCTGTGAAATGCTTGTCCCCGCTTTTTTCATGGTGCTGTTATAGGTAATCCTAGCAGCAAACAGAGCAAAGCCATGGCAAGTCAGCTCAAAAAAAACAAACAGTGCAATGGTCAGAAATATAACTTTAATCATGTTTTATTCTTGGAAAATGGGTTGATAGAGCGAAGGTGTGACTAATATCATTAACAAAATTCCAGCACTCACAAAAGCCAGATCATTAAAAATCGCAGCAAAACTACTCATATAAATCCAATGCATATAGGGCATAAAATAGAGTAGAAAAGTGGGGAAGAATGTATAGAGATAGGCTTTTCTTGCCCATTCTTTTTTCAGGAGTAACCCAATAGTAATGGTGAGTATAATTATTCCTGCAATGCCCATCACAGTGAGTTCCCACGATTGTGGTTCTAGATATAGGGTTTTATCGAGAAGTTCTAATTCAGGTTCAACATTAAATATATCAATGCATGCTGCAATGATAGGCAAAATAAATTGGGCAATGATCAGGCTGTAATATACAGTCGGGGAAACGGCAGGGGTGTTTTTCATTTTCTAAGCCTGTTTTTATTTTGATTATAAAGATAGTTTTAGTTTCGTCTATAAAAAACTCTGAACTAAATTCTCTAAGTTTGCTACAGCTTAGAGGATTCAGTTCATCTTCTGATGAATCTAAACTTTAAAGAACAATGTCACTGATAAAATGCTGCATGACCTCAGTCAAATCCTGTGCAAGATATGCTTTGGTATGGGATTGTTGAAAATGGGTATTGTAGGCATCTTCTGAGTCGAAGCGTTCCCAAAGCAGTAAACGAGTAGCATCATTTTGGCATTGATGGAGTTGAAATAGGGTACAGCCTGATTCCTGTTCTAAAGTGATTTTACATAATGCACTTAAGGCATTACGGGTCTCTAAAATTTTATTGGGATCTTTAATTTTTAATTCAGCAGTGACATAAAAGCCTGTAGTCAGCATCATTTCTTTCTCATTCATATGGTGAATCATAGATGCTAACTGCTAGAGTTCACTCTAGCTCAAGCATTTTTTCTGCATAAAATTCGATTTTATAATCGACGATGTCGAGTTCTTGATTTAATCGTTGAATTTCCTGTTTTAATTTTTGCGAATGTTGCATAAGTAATAATTGCCTTTGTTTCAAGGTTTGATTGCCTTCGAGACGAAATTGGGCAAATTCTTGCATCTATTCTAAAGGCATACCTGTAGATTTTAAACGCTTAATCCATTCTAACCAGTCCAAGTCCAGTTGGGTATAAACACGTCGACCTGCTTGATTACGATGAATATTTTTGAGTAATCCAATCTGCTCGTAATACCTTAGCGTATGGATGGATAACCCAGTTTTTTTAGCAATATCAGAGATTAACAAAAGCAACTCCAAATTTAATTTATTCAAGTAGAAAGCAATAAAAAACCGCTCAATCTCTTGAGCGGTTTTCTTTAGACATTCAATAACGAATTATTTTTTGTCATCTTTCACTTCAGTGAACTCAGCATCTACAACGCCATCGTCCGCTTTTTGCTGTTGTTGACCAGCGTCACCACCGAATTGGTTAGGATCGAAACCTTGAGCTCCGCCTTGACCTTGAGCAGCTTCATACGCACGTTGAGTAATCGGCATGATGATGTTTTGAAGCGCTTCAGTTTTCGCTTTAATATCATCTACATCATTCTCTTTCGCAGCAGTTTCTAACTCAGCTACCGCAGCATCGATTGCAGATTTTTCATCAGCAGTGACTTGCTCGCCCAAATCTTTAACCGCTTTTTGAGCAGAAGAAACGAGAGCATCAGCTTCGTTACGTGCTTTAGCAAGTTCTTCGAACTTACGATCTTCTTCAGCATTCGCTTCAGCATCTTTGATCATCGCTTCAATTTCAGCATCGCTCAAACCAGAGTTTGCTTTAATTTGAATTGATTGCTCTTTACCAGTGCTCTTATCTTTTGCAGATACTTTCAAGATACCATCAGCGTTGATGTCGAACGATACTTCAATTTGTGGCACACCACGTGGAGCAGGTGGGATGTCGCCTAATTGGAAGTTACCCAACAATTTGTTTTGTTGAGCCATTTTACGTTCACCTTGGTAAACTGAAATGTCTACAGCAGGTTGGTTGTCCGCAGCAGTTGAGAACACTTGAGATTTCTTCGCAGGAATCGTGGTGTTTTTCTCGATGATTGCAGTTAACACGCCACCCATAGTTTCAATACCAAGAGTCAACGGAGTCACGTCAAGTAAAAGTACGTCAGTTTTGTCACCTGAAAGTACCGCACCTTGAATCGCAGCACCAATTGCCACTGCTTCATCAGGGTTTACGTCTTTACGAGGTTCTTTACCGAAGAACTCCTGAACTTTTTGTTGAACCATTGGCATACGTGACTGACCACCAACCAAGATCACGTCAGAGATGTCAGAAGTCGAAAGACCAGCATCTTTAAGCGCAATTTTACAAGGCTCAATGGTACGAGCAACTAAGTCAGCAACCAAACCTTCAAGTTTTGCACGTGTTACATTGATCACTAAGTGTTTAGGACCAGTTGCATCAGCCGTGATGTATGGAAGGTTAATTTCAGTTGAATTAGATGAAGAAAGCTCAATTTTCGCTTTTTCAGCTGCTTCTTTTAAACGTTGAAGTGCAAGAGGATCTTGTTTCAAGTTGAAGTTTTGTTCTTTTTTGAACTCTTCAACTAAATAGTCGATCAATGCATTATCAAAGTCTTCACCACCAAGGAATGTATCACCATTTGTAGACAATACTTCGATTTGTTGGTCGCCATCTAAGTCAGCAATTTCAATAATTGATACGTCAAAAGTACCACCACCAAGGTCATATACAGCAACTTTACGGTCGCCTTCTTTCTTGTCCATACCGAACGCAAGCGCAGCAGCAGTTGGTTCGTTGATGATACGTTTAACATCTAAACCTGCAATTTTACCTGCATCTTTAGTTGCTTGACGTTGCGCATCGTTGAAGTACGCAGGAACAGTAATTACCGCTTCTGTTACTGTTTCACCAAGGTAGTCTTCAGCAGTTTTTTTCATCTTTTTCAAGATTTCAGCTGAAACTTGTTGTGGTGCTAGTTTTTTATCGTTTACTTCAACCCAAGCATCGCCATTGTCCGCTTTCACGATTTTGAATGGTGCAATACCGATGTCTTTTTGCACTGCTTGGTCTTGGTACTTACGACCGATCAAACGTTTGATTGCATACAAGGTATTTTTAGGGTTGGTTACTGCTTGACGTTTTGCAGATTGACCAACCAAAGTTTCGCCATCTTTGTACGCAACAATCGATGGAGTTGTACGTGCGCCTTCAGCATTTTCAATTACTTTAACTTTATCGCCTTCAAGTACCGCAACACATGAGTTAGTTGTACCTAAGTCAATACCGATAATTTTAGCCATTAATATGTTCCTCTAAATTCTTTTGAATCCTTTAATCTCTCGCTTTGATAATGAGAAATTAAAAGTGATTTTCTTGTAATCCGATATGAGAGCCATTCAAAATATTTCAAGTCATTTTTGATAAAATTTCTAAAAAACTCTCTCATTTATTGGGTTTATGCACCGACCATGACCATTGCAGGGCGGAGCAGACGACCATTTAGGGCATAACCTTTTTGTAAAACTGTGCCGATTTCATTGGCTTTGGCATTTGGGTCGATACCCACTGCTTGATGCAAGTCAGCATTGAAACCATTGATCGTATCTACTTCTACAATGCCGAACTTCTCTAAAGTCGTAAGTAATGATTTTAAAGTCAGTTTTACGCCTTCAAGTACAGGAGTTTCTTCTTCGCCACCTGCTTGAATTGCACGTTCTAAGTTATCTACAGAAGTCAGTAACTCTTTGGCAAACTTTTCAAGCACTGTATCTTTATGCTTTTCAGCTTCACGTTGAATACGTTCAACGCTTTTTTGAGCCTCATAGACTGCATTTGCAGTACGTGCTTTTTCGAGTTTTAAGTCACCTTCAAGTTGAGCAATTTGTTCTTGTAAAGAATCAACAGTCACTTCAGCCTGTTCATTTTCAGCTTGAGTTTGCGCTGATTGTTGTTCTACAGCTTGCTCGTTTTGAAGATCTTGGGCTTCTTGATTTTGCTCAGTTGCCATTGATTTACTCCGTTTAAAAGGGTTCTTAAACATGTACAGTCCTTATCGGTAGCAGTTTACACTGTGTTCATTGCTGAACTGCCATGAGTGTTTAATTTGTCAATGAATATGAAATGTGGGCGAGTCGCTAAAATTCAAGGATTTTCGTTTTAATTTAATGGGTTTTCATCAAAAACAGCAGATTTACACTGAATGAGGCGGAAATATTGGAAATAGATGCACTCGTATACAAAAAAGTTTAATCATTTTTTAGCTAAAAATTGAATGTTCATAAATCAGATAAATCCCAAAATAAGCAAATTTATCAAATGTTAAAATTTATCTAAACATTTAAACATCTATATGTATCGTAAAAATCGATTAAACCATTGATAAAAAAGCTTTGTATTAACCCAAATCTTTAATTATTATCCATCTCAGATTCTATCGTTGTAGTTTCTTTTTTATTATCACATTTATTTTAGAATGTGTTTTCTATGCTTATCCAACCCTCTTGGATAAGCTTTTTTTTGCCACAACAAAATGTTTAATGATGTAAAGCGTGTAAGACTTTTATAAAAAAATTAAAATGCATCACATCAAATTTGATGTTGAATATGATGATTTATTGATGGAAAACAGATGATTAATCATAATTTTCATGAAATTGATCTTATTTTTAAATTTAACAAACTTTTGCAGAGCTTATACGGCAAAGCTCTAAAATTCTTACCAAGCATCAACCAAGTTCACAAAAAAAATAGTAATGATAGTCAGCACGACAACATCGTCTTGAGTTGTCGTTTTTACTAAGTTTAAATTTAAGAGTGATAAAGGAATTAATGATGAAAAAGTCAGGTTTAATTTTTATGCTTTTGGCAGGTGTTGCTGTGATGAGTACAGCGTGTACTTCAAGTGAAACAACAAAAGCACCTGAAACAACACAAACGGCTCCGACATCTGTAGATCAACAACAGTCTGCTCAAACTTCTACAGTGGATCCAACTCAACAAGGTACAGCGGTTGAAGGTGATGCCAATATTCAACAATCTCAAGCACCACAAGCAACAGATGATACTGGTTTAGAGCAACAACCTTCTGCACAGTAAAATCATTTTATAGTAGATAAAAAACCAGACAGTTTTAGGATGCCTCCACTGTCTGGTTTTTATGAGATTGAATCGTACCTATTCACCAGATAAAGAACATTCAAAGTTGGTTCGATCCACAGTACAGCGCGCACGTTTGAGTACCGACATCATGGTTGGATCATAAACCCCTTGTTGAGTGAGTTCTAAACGAGTATCACGCAGTAATTTTTGATAGCGTTCTTTGTCTTCTTTGCTCAGATTCATACGATAACTATTTGGAATGGTTTCTTCGAGTTTTTTAACCATCGCAAATTGTTTCGGCATTTGTTTTAAGAACCAATCTCTGGATAGGTTGCCAAAACCTGGCGAAAACTTGGTGGTATTAAAAATGAGATCTGCTGTGACATTGAGTACTGGAAAATTAAACATTGCTCCAGTATTGCCTAAGCCTTTCGATATTTCTAAAGGTTTAAACGCATAGGCGGGTGCACCGACCATATCCACTTTACCTTGGTTAAATTTAAGCACGAAATCAGAAATATCAGATAAAACTGGTGTTGCACCAACTCGTTTTACTGCGGCAATTTGCGCTTTGTCATAGGACAACACAGCAAAGGTTTTACCCGTGGCTTTTTCAATTGTATTAATTTTTCGGTCACGTACGAATATATAAGCTGGCCCAATTTGACCAATACCACCCACTTCATATTCAACGCCATCCACTGTGGATTTCAGACGTCTCACATTTCTTTTATCAAGGACGAAATTAATGGCTTTTAAGGCAATAGCATTGCTTGGCACGCCACCTAAAGCATCAATAGACCCCGCAAATTTATTAAACTGACGTGAACGCATCGCAGTTAAATAGACGGCATCGCATTTACCATTTTTAAAATCTTTTTCTGCTAGTTCTTCATTTTGGTAAGCGATGAGTTGAACGTCGGTGCTCCATGCTTTAGCCGCCAATGCCCACTCTTCCATCATTTTATATGATTCACCCGCCTTACCCAGTAAATCAAAAACGCAAACATCTTGTTTTGCTAGTGCAATATTTGAAAATCCCAATAAAGAAATGGCTGTAAATGTAAGAAATCCTTTTCTCATTCTAAATCCTTATATTTAAGAAGCATTTTTTCAGATTAAATATAGTAATTTTAGATGTATAAAAATAGAGTTATTACTCTATTTCCGACGAGTAAACCATTGAAAATTTTGGATAATGTGATTTTGATAATTAAGCTTTGTTTAAGTGTGACTTTAATCACATGATTGCTGTGAGGGAAAATCCATTAATTTGTTTCTAATCTTGATGTGGTTAATGAGATTTTTTGGATTTATGAATCAGTTAATGAATTAAAAAGATAAGCAAATCTGAAAAACATATTTTTTATTAATATACGAAAACCTTACCATTAACATGAATTTTAATCCTTTCTCTCAGCATATTTTATAATCGCTCATGAAACTTCAGCAATTGATTTTGTTGAGTTCATTCACTGTCTTACTGGGCATGAGTGGGCTGACAAATGCACGTCCTATTGTCATTGGTTATCAGACCAATATCGAGCCTGCCAAAGTGGCGCAGGCAGATGGTGTCTATGACAAAGCGATTGGGCAAAAGCTGGACTGGCGGTTATTTAACAGTGGGGCAGAGGTGTTGACCGCTTTGGCTTCAGGTTCTGTGGATATTGCGTTGATCGGTTCAAGTCCTTTGGGTGCTGCGGTTGCAAACAATCTACCGATTGAAGTGTTCTTGATTTCAACTGATTTGAAAAGTGCAGAAGCACTGGTGGTACGCAATGGTTCAGGGATTCATAGCCCAAAAGATTTGATTGGTAAAAAAATCGCAACACCATTCGCCTCTACAGCGCATTACAGTTTATTGGGTGCTTTGAAACACTGGAATATCAAAACCAATCAGATTCGTTTATTGAATTTAAAACCTGCGGAAATCAATGCGGCATGGCGTCGTGGTGATATTGATGCAGCCTTTGTATGGTCTCCTGCACTCGCCAATATTCAAAAAACTGGCAAGGTCATGACTGACGCAGGGCAGGTGGGACAATGGGGTTCTCCAACGTTTGAAGTCTGGGTGGCACGTAAAGATTTTGCCAAAAAGCATCCTGAAGTTTTAAGTAAATTTTCTACGGTAACTTTGAATTATTACGATAGTTATAACCGCAATAAGAAACAGTGGACGGCAGATTCTCCAGCGGTACAAAAGATTGCCAAAATTATAGGTGTAGATGCGCAGGATGTACCAACTTTACTAGCAGGTGCGGAATATCCAAATCGCCAGGTGCAACTGAGTCAGCAGTATCTAGGTGGGCGTACCATTCAAAATATTGCCAATTCAGTGAATTTTCTAAAAGCGCAAGGTCTGGTCAAAAAAGTATCTCCAGATTATCAACAATTTATTACGACACGCTATATCAGCGGGTCTAAATAAGATCGGAAGGGTTCATCATGGCTGTATTGACGGTAGAACATGTACAAGCGCAGTATGCTGGCGCTCAACACCCTGTACTTCAGGATGTGTCTTTCCAGTTGGGTTCTGAGCAGTTAATGGTGGCTTTGGGCGCTTCAGGCAGTGGTAAGACGACATTATTAAACCTGATCGCAGGCTTTACTCATCCACAACTCGGTTCGATTAAACTGGATGGTGAGGAAGTGCTTGCACCAAGTCGTGACCGTGGTGTGGTGTTTCAGGATGATGTGTTATTGCCGTGGCAAAATGTACAGGACAATATTGCTTTTGGTTTAGAACTGGCAGGTATAGATCGAAAAACAAGACTGAGTAAAGCACAGGAATTATTAAGTCTGGTCAATTTAGACGGTTTTGGTCAGCGTCACATCTGGGAACTTTCAGGTGGGCAACGTCAACGTGTTGGTTTGGCACGTGCTTTGGCTTCTGATCCTAAAATATTGTTAATGGATGAGCCTTTTGGTGCTTTGGATGCATTTATCCGTGAGCAAATGCAGTGTCTATTATTAGATGTTTGGAAAAGCACAGCTAAACCGACATTCTTAATTACCCATGATATTGAAGAAGCGGTTTTCCTTGCAACAGATCTTATTATTCTTGCGCCAAATCCAGGACGTATTGTTGAAAAGCTGGAACTAGATTTTGCAAAGCGTTATGCCAATGGCGAGTCTGCACGCAGCATTAAATCAGATCCAAAATTTATTGAAATGCGTGAATATGTGTTGAATCGTGTTTTTATTCAAAATGGTCAACTCAATAATCAAAAACAACACGTCGAGCAGGTGTAATCATGACAGCACATTTAGATCCTGAATTGGTTGCTCAAGGTACAACACCTCAGTCGGCTTCCACAAAAGTTCCACGTGAAACCAGTATTACTCTGATCAGTACGATTACGATTATTGCGCTCATTGCGGTGTGGTGGTTGGTAACGACCTTAGGCTGGATTGATGCTTTATTTTTACCATCTCCAGTTGCGGTGATTGATCGTTTTCAGGACTTACTCGCCAATGGTTATATGAGCATCAGCTTATGGAGTCATATCGGTGCAAGTCTGGGACGTATCGGAACAGCTTTAATCGCTGCGGTGATTACAGCGATTCCTTTGGGTATTGCGATTGGACGCAATAAAATTGTCCGTGGTGTATTAGACCCGATTATCGAATTTTATCGTCCGATTCCGCCTTTGGCTTATTTACCATTGATTGTGATCTGGTGTGGTATCGGTGAGTTATCCAAAGTCTTGCTGATCTATTTAGCGATCTTTGCCCCGATTGTGATTGCAACTGCGACAGGCGTGCGTTCAGTCGATCAAGCTAAAATCCGTGCAGCACAGTCTTTGGGTGCAACACAGATGCAGATTATTAAACACGTAATCTTGCCGAGCTCGTTACCCAATATTCTAACGGGTATCCGCATTGGTTTAGGGGTGGGCTGGTCTACACTGGTTGCCGCTGAACTGGTAGGCGCTTCTGAAGGACTTGGCTTTATGGTGCAGTCTTCTTCACAGCTTTTAGCAACAGATGTAGTGATCGTGGGTATCTTAATTATTGCTGTGATTGCTTTTATTCTGGAAATTGGTTTGCGCCGTTTGCAGAGAAAACTGGTGCCTTGGGATAAGCAATCTTTGTAAGTCTGATCAAGCTAAAGTTTCTAGGAAACTGAGTGTTAAAAGCATATTTAAAATCAGATTATGTTGGATACGCGAAAACGTCATCCGCAACTGTTTGAGGCAGGACTACTTTTGTTGCGTATTGTTTTTGCAATGCAATGATTAATATTCGGTAGCTGACGAGTTTTGCGGATGACAATGGTTTTGGGTACTTTTCCCGAAAGAAAAGTACCTCGAGCCGAAGGCTAATCCTGAAATTAAAATCTTTGATGTAAGACTCCGTCTAAAACTTAAAAATATTTTTAAGTTTTTAGCAAGGAACATCGATGGATTAAGTTATTTAAATCTTTTCAAACATCATGAGATGATCGAGGAAGAAATGAACGCTGTTGTTTCAAGTACTTTTAAAGTGACCCCATTGAACCCGACGATTGGTGCTTTAATTGAAGGTGTTAATTTTAATCAGCCTTTAACACCTGAAGAAAAGGCTTCGATTGAAGCGGCTTTACTGAAATATCAGGTGATTTTCTTTAGAAATCAGCAAATGACACCGCAACAACACGCGGCATTTGCCCGTCAGTTTGGTCAGTTGCATGTGCATCCGATTTATCCAAATATTCCAGAACAACCTGAAATTATGGTGCTGGATACTGAGTTGAACGACTTACGTGACAATGCACTTTGGCATACCGATGTAACCTTCCTTGAAGAACCTGCAATGGGTGCAATTCTCAGTGCCAAGAAAGTGCCTGCTTGGGGTGGCGATACGTTATGGTCAAGTGGTACAGCTGCTTTTGAAGCATTGTCTAAACCGATGCAAGAGATGCTGAGTGGCTTAACCGCAACGCATGATATTGCACGTTCATTCCCTGTAGACCGTTTTGGAAGTGATCCTGCTGAGTTTGAAAAACTTGAAGCAGCCAAGAAAAAGCATCCACCGATCAGCCATCCTGTGATCCGTACACATCCAGTGACTGGACGCAAAGCATTATTCGTCAGTGAAGGATTCACCACTCGCATTAATGAGCTGGAAGCAAAGGAAAGTGATGCAGTATTGAAAATGTTGTTTGAGCATATTCAAAAGCCAGAGTTTGTGGTGCGCTGGTCATGGCAAGCCAATGATGTGGCTTTCTGGGATAACCGTTGTACGTTCCATTATGCTGTAGATGATTATCGTCCTGTGCATCGTGTGATGAACCGTGCGACATTGATGGGAGATAAACCGTTTTATCAGGCGGATTGATTTGAAAGTACTGTTTTGAGAGTATGGTTTTTAAGGATTTGATCCATGTGAGTGTCAGTAAATTCACATGGATTTTTTATTGATGAGTCATATAAGAAATAAATACCACTCGATTAAAGTTAGATAATATAAATTAAAGGTTTACACAGACTCGAAATATGTTGAAAAGTTTAAATTGCTTTGCGTAGTCGATGCCTCACTTTTGAAGGGTCAAAAGTGACAAAAACCCTTTGTTGGACAAAGGGGATATCCATATCGCCCTTGTCCAACAGCGACATCCATGTCGCCTCACGATAGCATCACCACGTTTAAAGCAATTGATGTAGAAAAGCAAAAGAGGCTAATTTATATAAAGTTAATTTAACAGATTGGTATAACACTTTATTTAAAATCTAAAAAACTGAATTTTGGCATCATCGTGCGTATCAGTGTTCCAATTAAAAAAGCAGAAATAATCGTCCCTTCCCGAATCCCGATTAGTTGATGCAACACCAGATAAGAACTGGTCGCTGCAAAAGCCACAAGAATCACATCGCCATAGGTTTTGACTGTGCCATAATTTTTGTGAAAACGAATCGCAAAAGCCTGATAAACCCCTTCACCTGCCAGATAAATTAAACGAGCTTTAACCTGTAAAATGACGCCAATCGCTGTAATCACACAACTGATCAATGACACCGACATCTGGTAAACGTATTGTTGAATGTCCATAAACTGCGTCAGCCAAAGCGCGACATCAATAAACACACCAAATACAATGCCCACCACAAGTTGCAGCCACTGAATCATCTGAAACTGTTTACCTAAAATTGCCATTTGAATCAGAATAAAAATTGTATGTAGGATAATGGTCAGTACGCCGACGCTTAATGGAAAAATATAGCTGAATACATAAGGCACGGAAGAAATTGGAGAAGTACCCAAATTAGAACGGATCGAAAGCGCAACACCAAATGACAATAAACTTAAGCCACAAAATAAGGTGAGTAAGCGAAGCAGAAAGTGTTTTGGCATTGGATTGGATAAACGGGCAAATAAATAGTGTATGCCTTCAGATCTAGGTGGTCTATAAGGCGAAAGCAACGAAAATGTCTCAATTTGATGAAATGATCATTTTTAATGATGATTCAGAAAATAAAAATACTTTCATTGTGTTTAATTATTCATCAAAATTAAATAAATAAAAGACAAAATAAAGATCTAATATATACTGAACGTTGGAAATATCATGTTGATTAATAATAAAAAACATATTTTAGTGTTGTCGGTTCTCTCGATACTTTTGACAGCGTGTAATGATGATAATGATACTGCTGTAAAGGCTGAGGGAAAACCACTGGAACTTAATATTCTACATATTAATGATCACCATTCACATTTGGATGAAGAAAGTATTAAGTTTAAAGCCAATGTGGGGACAGGTGAGGAAGAGTTCTCTGTTACAAGTGGCGGCTTTGCACGAGTTGCGAGCTTGATCAATCAACTGGCAACAGAAAAGAAGAATGTTTTAAAGATTCATGCAGGTGATGCAGTTACAGGGGATCTGTACTACAACTTAAGCGATGGTAAAGCGGATGCAGACGCAATGAATACCATCTGTTTTGACACCTTTACACCAGGAAACCATGAGTTTGATGCCAAAGATGATGGGTTGAAAAAATTTATAGATTTCCTTGATCAAGGTTCATGTAAAAACAAAACCAAAATTCTCACTGCCAATGTCACTTTTGGTGCTTCTTCACCATTATATAAAACCAACCGTATTCAAAAATCACAAGTCTTCGAAAAAGATGGGGTGAAATTTGCTATCATTGGCCTAACAGTGGCGAAGAAAACCAAGAACTCATCACAACCGAATGCAGATACTTTATTTGCAGATGAGATCGTCACAGCACAAAAAGAAATTGATCAATACAAAGCTCAGGGCATTAAAAATATTATCCTACAAACTCATGTGGGCTACGACCTAGATCAGCAACTTGCGCAATCATTGACAGGTGTTGATGTCATTATTGGTGGTGATTCACATACATTATTGGGTCCTGAGAGCCTAAAAAAATATAATATGACACCAGAAGGTCTATATCCAACGCAGCTGAAGAATAAAGATGGCAATTTGGTTTGTGTGGCTCAAGCTTGGCAATATAGCTATATCGTTGGTGAGTTAAATGTGAAGTTTGATAAGAATGGCAACATTGAAAGCTGTAGTGGCACACCGAATGTGTTAATTGGAAATAATTTTGCACGAACCGCTAAAGATGCCAAAGTAGTAACAGAAACAGAGAAGCAAGCCATTCTTAATCAATTTAAGACGGATAATGTTCCATTTAGAGTTGTTGCGCCATTACAAAAAACGCTGGATGTTTTAAAACCGTATCAAGATCAGAAAAAGAGTTTTGCGCAAACTATCGTAGGACAAGCAACTGATAACTTATGTTCACGCCGTGTCCCTGGGACGCAACGTGATGTAGGACGTTCCTCTTTAGGTGATGTTTGTAATAAAAACCCGCATGTAGATCAGCATGGCGGTGATATCCAACAAATCATTGCAGAGGCGTTCTTACAGCAGGGCAAGACATTCTTCAATGCGGATATCTCCTTCCAGAATGGTGGCGGTGTACGTGAAGATGTTGCTTTGGGCGATGTCAGCGTCGGTAAAATCTATAATGTCCTGCCATTTAAAAATACCTTATTGCGTCTGGATATGACGGGGGCAGAAGTAAAAGCGACGCTGGAAGATGCAATAGATGGTGTGATTACACAGAACAACACAGGCAGTTATCCATATACAGGTGGATTACGCTGGAATGTCGACTTTACTCAGAACAAAGGACAACGCCTTAGTCAGATTCAAGTACGCAATGATGCAGGGCAATATGAAAATCTGGATCTGAATAAAACCTATAAAGTCATCACGATTGATTTCCTTGCAAATGGTGGTGACTATTACACAACACTGAAAACCATTACAGGTGAACGCCGTGTCAATGTCGGTTTAGATTATGCAGAAGCTTTTTTAAAGTACGCACAGGCACTTCCAGGACAGATTGGTCAGAAGAAGATCAATAAACTGGCAACAACTCAGTACAGTACCCAGTTGTTTATCGACAAAGCCAAATAACATGAATAAATAAGTGCAAAAAATCCCGCTTCGGCGGGATTTTTTTATAAAAATGCTCAAAAAATAGATAAAAAAACGATTTTTTCATGAATTTGGTAGAAAAAATGTCCACACGATTAAAAACCCTTGAAAAAGGGGTTGCACCCCATCA
>NZ_SGSW01000170.1:0-671 GCF_004209125.1 Acinetobacter sp. WCHAc060033
AGGCACTGTTGCAAAGTTAGCGATGAGGCAGCCTTTTGTCTTATTCAAAGGCCTTACATTTCAAAAACTCTGCTTACCAGGCGCATTTCGCCCAGGGGATCACCATAATAAAATGCTGAGGCCTGGCCTTTGCGTAGTGCACGCATCACCTCAATACCTTTGATGGTGGCGTAAGCCGTCTTCATGGATTTAAATCCCAGCGTGGCGCCGATTATCCGTTTCAGTTTGCCATGATCGCATTCAATCACGTTGTTCCGGTACTTAATCTGTCGGTGTTCAACGTCAGACGGGCACCGGCCTTCGCGTTTGAGCAGAGCAAGCGCGCGACCATAGGCGGGCGCTTTATCCGTGTTGATGAATCGCGGGATCTGCCACTTCTTCACGTTGTTGAGGATTTTACCCAGAAACCGGTATGCAGCTTTGCTGTTACGACGGGAGGAGAGATAAAAATCGACAGTGCGGCCCCGGCTGTCGACGGCCCGGTACAGATACGCCCAGCGGCCATTGACCTTCACGTAGGTTTCATCCATGTGCCACGGGCAAAGATCGGAAGGGTTACGCCAGTACCAGCGCAGCCGTTTTTCCATTTCAGGCGCATAACGCTGAACCCAGCGGTAAATCGTGGAGTGATCGACATTCACTCCGCGTTCAGCCAGCATCTCCTGCAGCTC
>NZ_SGSW01000171.1:0-655 GCF_004209125.1 Acinetobacter sp. WCHAc060033
GTTTCATCAACATAACCTAATATAATTTCACCACGTGCCGCTTGCTCTCGTAATTTTTCAATCTGCTGTGTTGCTTGTTCAAATGCAATCGGATCTCTTTTTTTTCAAGCTATGACGGGTACGCTTGAAGACCATACCTGAATCACGTAAAAACTTACGAATGGTTTCAACAGACACGGACACTTCGTATTCTTCATGTAGTTTGACTCGGATTTGTTCTGCATTGAGTGGACTTGTATTGACCCAATCTAGGATTTTCGCCTGATAGTCTGAGATCAATGTATTGGGCCGACCTGAGCGATGACCTTCTTTAATCGATTCAAACTCATACAATTCCCAACGTCGGCGTTGTAGCCTTATGGTTTCTGGGATACGTTCTTGTAGAGTGGCAACTTCCGCAACACTTTTACCTTCAGAAAGCCAGAGAATAGTTTGGGCACGTTGTCTTTCACGCCAATGTTTTGCATGCTTGGCCAGAAAAATGAGTCGTTCTCGCTGTTCTAAACTAAGTGGTACAGAAACAATTCGAGGCATGTGTGAACATCTGTTAACTAAAAAAACTTTTTCGCATGATTAGTTATTTTTGTCAACTTATTCAATAAAAAAACTATAATCATTATGTTAATTTAGAGTATACCCTAAAGTTACAATCTGG
>NZ_SGSW01000172.1:0-654 GCF_004209125.1 Acinetobacter sp. WCHAc060033
AAGTTCATGAAATTATGTATCATTTAAATGATTTTTAATCATAAGTAACATGTAACTTTAGTGTTAAAGAATTATAATTTACGAAATTGTTCATTTTTATCCAATTGGGGCGTGAAAAAGTGAAAGGCCAAAAAGTAGGGTATGTCCGGGTAAGTTCTGTCGAGCAAAACACTGGACGTCAACTTGAAGGAATTGAGGTCGACCGGATTTTTGTTGACCGTGCTTCAGGTAAAAATACTGACCGACCTAAATTTCAGGAAATGTTGAACTATGTCCGGGAAGGGGACAGGGTGATTGTACATTCAATGGATCGTTTTGCGCGAAGCCTAAAAGATTTGGTCACTGAAGTAGATAAACTGGTCAAACGAGGGATCGCCATCCAGTTTGTAAAAGAAAATATTACTTTTACAGCCGAATCCACCCCGATGGATAATTTGATGCTTCAAATGATGGGTGCTTTTGCACAGTTCGAACGTGAGATCATTTTAGAGCGGCAAAAGGAAGGAATAAAACTCGCCTCTGCTCAGGGGAAGTACAAAGGTCGGGTGCATAAACTAAAGCCTGACCAAGCTGAAGCTTTACGACAAGCATGGAAGGAGGGGAAGTATCCATCGAAAATGGCATTAGGGAAAGCTTTTGGGATTAGTCGTCAGG
>NZ_SGSW01000173.1:0-623 GCF_004209125.1 Acinetobacter sp. WCHAc060033
CTCTGCAAAACTTGTGCATGCAGGCGGATCGCAGCTAGAGGTGTACGTAACTCATGAGCTGCATTTGAGGTGAAACGTTTTTCACGTTGCAAACTTTCTGCAATTTCACTCAATAATGTATTTAATGAATTCACCAAAGGTTCGATTTCTTTGGGTACGACAAGATTAATAGGTTTTAAATGCTCAATCGACTGCTTTTCCAAGTTTTGACTGATGCTGAACACAGTAGAAAGATGGCTGCGTATGATCTGTAAAATCAGCCAGGACAGTAATGGTAAAAAAAATGCTGAAATCCCTATTAAAAATAACAACATATCTCTCTGAATATCCTGACGGATCGTCCAAACCTGTGCAATTTGTACTTGTATAGTGTGGGTGCTGTCCCAAACCGAATAACTGCGATAGGTTTTATTACGAATCTGAATCCAGCCAAAGTTGGCTTGCTGGACAAACGGATGTGTGCCAATGCCAACCGAACGATAAATCAACTTGCCATTACGATGCCAGATCTGGAATATAATCTGATTATAATGCTCCCCTTGAGCTTTCTCGATGACCGTATGATCCGGGATTCGCCCCGCCAGTGAACTTGAAGTAGTCGAAAGTAAAGCATGGGCTGTTTC
>NZ_SGSW01000174.1:0-610 GCF_004209125.1 Acinetobacter sp. WCHAc060033
AAAAGCAAAAGCAACTATGAACTCGCTTCGCTCGTATTTTTTCAAAAGCAAAAGCCCTCGATAGTAAAAATTATCGAGCAGCCAGTATTTTTAAAAGCGGTTTTTCAGGGAGGGGAATAAGCGAACTTTCATTGTGTCGCTCGTAGACACTCGCTAATTATTATTTTTGAAAATTGAATAATTTCACCCGACTGAAAACCCAATTAAATCGAATCTCGGAACTGCTTATTATGAAATCTAATTTTGAGCATCAATCCAGTAAAAAACATTCCTTTGAAAATCACTATTGAGAAAAATCTTAGAATCCCTTTAAGAATCTACAATACTCAAATTCCGTCACCTAGGAACCCCTTAATTGCACGATGACAATTTTGGGTGATTAAGTCCAAAAATAACGGCTTTAGCCGTTTTATGTGCCGTTGGCAAAAAACCCTTGAATTTAAAGGCTTTCAGTAAAAAATTAATATTGTTCAGTGACAATCAAAAAAAGTGAATATTGCTTAATGACAATTTTTTAATATTGCTCGATGACAATAGAATTTTACTCTTTTTGAGAAATCCTTAAAAAACTACGCCAAATTCCTCCAATTTGTTCTCCCATTGGTCGGCT
>NZ_SGSW01000175.1:0-602 GCF_004209125.1 Acinetobacter sp. WCHAc060033
ACGGTACAGCTCGGTGATTTCGTCCTGTCGGGTCTCAAGCCATCTACGTTTATTAAAATAAGGAGTTTTAGCCATCACTCAATATCCTTGTAGTAACTATCGTTGTAAACATAGCCATCAGGACTTTTCCGCTGTAAAAACCTTTTACCATCATCACTGCTTTTCCAAGTCAAAAGTAATTCTCTTGAGCTTTGATTAGCTTGATCTTTAATAGTCCTAAAATATGTATGGATTTCACTATTATTTTTAATTTTTGGCGTTGAAGCACGGACATAGCTTAGATTTAACTTTCGTCCACCTGCACTTAAAAAACTGCGGTTCATTTTTGACTGAAAATAGGCGGTGAACATGCCGTATAGTTTGCCGATCTGCACACGTACACCACGATAACCAATGTATCCCTCCAGACTTAGAAGGTACTTTTCAAAATGCTCTTTTACATCAGTATTAGATTTATTTTTTTGAAAGCTATTCACCAAGTTAACGCCACGCTGACGCACAGCTTCAAAGGCATCTTGATTTAATCGCCATGTAAAATTTGTTGCATGCCTGGTATTTTCACTTAAACCGATTTCCTGCAACTCTTTGATGCTTTTGGCTCG
>NZ_SGSW01000176.1:0-602 GCF_004209125.1 Acinetobacter sp. WCHAc060033
GCGATACAGCTCGGTGATTTCATCCTGTCGGCTCTCAAGCCATCTGCGCTTATTAAAATAAGGAGTTTTAACCATCACTCAATATCCTTGTAGTAACTATCGTTGTAAACGTAGCCATCAGGACTTTTGCGCTGTAAAAACTTCTTACCGTCATCACTGCTTTTCCAAGTCAAAAGTAACTCTCTTGAACTTTGATTGGCTTGATCTTTAATGGCCCTGAAATATGTATGGATTTCACTATTATTTTTAATTTTTGGCGTTGAAGCACGGACATAGCTTAGGTTTAACTTTCGTCCACCTGCACTTAAAAAACTGCGATTCATTTTTGACTGAAAATAGGCGGTGAACATGCCGTATAGTTTGCCGATCTGCACACGTACACCACGATAACCAATGTATCCCTCTAGACTGAGAAGATACTTTTCAAAATGCTCTTTTACATCAGTATTAGACTTATTTTTTTGAAAGCTATTCACCAAGTTAACGCCACGCTGGCGCACAGCTTCAAAGGCATCTTGATTTAATCGCCATGTAAAATTTGTTGCATGCCTAGTATTTTCACTTAAACCGATTTCCTGCAACTCTTTGATGCTTTTGGCTCT
>NZ_SGSW01000177.1:0-578 GCF_004209125.1 Acinetobacter sp. WCHAc060033
CTTTTAATAAATCAATTTATAAATTGCTGTAGTATCTAAAACATTCCTATTTTTATGTATAACGTCTTTTATGTAATCACTAAAAAAAACGGCTCTGCGATTGATTGCAGGTTTTGAGCTGTATGTCATCATTGCAATTTTAGACAATGCAAATAAATTTACCACAATTGAAAATTCTAGGGCATTCAGGTTAAACGCTTCGTCCCATCCATTTTCCATATAAAAAATTGAATCAGATTGCAAAGTCCAAAAGCCGTTTTTAGTTTCCCATACTCCCCCGTCATAGCTTTCACATAATCGGCTTGCTTCTTGATATAAGATATTTTCCCATACATAAATTGTATGAGCCATTGCAACTGTATAGCGTGGAAATTCGCTTTCTTGCATTGACTGCATAGCAACTAGGTCGGTTTTATTAAAGCTGTCATAGCTCATGTCTGCGATTTCTTCATCAGTCAACAAAACTAAATCAGTCATTTTTTAATTCCTTTGTATGAGGTCGCCAATCGACCTGATAAATACATTATACCTAAATTGATTTGTGAGTACAAAACAATATATGTAAACAAGTGTAATTA
>NZ_SGSW01000178.1:0-573 GCF_004209125.1 Acinetobacter sp. WCHAc060033
TTTTGTCAGTTGCAAAAATACATAATCGCCCACTGTTAGGGTTATCTTTCCAAAGGTTTCAGCGCCTTTAACTTGCTTAGAAATTTGATCATTTAAATAATCAAGATGGTCATATTTATTTTGGATAATTTCACCATCGGGCAAGCGTAGCAGCAAGTCATTTACTCGACAAAGCAAAAGCAAAGTCGGGGGTCTAAGGGTATATAACTTATTTTCATTTTTCGATTTATCACGCAAGTAACGATAAAAATCAGCTTCGGTTAGATTTTCTTTCTGAAAACAACCGCCATTCGCAACGATGCAACAAAACGTACTTTGTCCGGACAGAAATTTTCGATACTGCTGTTGTGGTGTATTTAGCAAGCCATAGCGGTCATTCCACTTCTCAAGCATGGATTCTGCATTACTAAAATTTGTCGGTTTGACCAAAACCGCAAAATCATAGCCCTTCGAAAAACAAGCCAATACGGTATGGGTTAGCTCTTTCGTACCAGTGGTGTAATAAATCATTTTTTCTTATTTAGTCCAAAAATTTAATTATCAATATACCCTCATTTGTAGATTCTTAAAGGG
>NZ_SGSW01000179.1:0-572 GCF_004209125.1 Acinetobacter sp. WCHAc060033
AAATATTATATCTGTAACCACAGTAGAACATTGGGTATTGACGTTTGAAGATGAAGGTCCAGGTATTGATGAATCGCATCTTAAACACCTGTTCAAACCCTTCTATCGTCTGGAAGACTCTAGATCACGTCTAGATGGCGGTACTGGATTAGGCTTGGCAGTGATTGATGCAATTATTGAAGCACATCAAGGTCATATTTATTATTCTAAATCCAAAAACTTAGGTGGCAGCTGTTTTACTATTCAACTGAATCGTAAGACATCAACTCATTTATAATGTGTTAAGTTCAGATCAATAGGCTTCATTTAAGCGATAAATATAAGATAACTTGATGTCTGAACTTAACAATTCTGTTTGATGATCCTCAAATAAATTTCATCACAATGAATTCTCATCTCGATATTTAGCTAGCATAAAAAATACCACAATGGAGAGTATGCCGATGATAATACCTGCTGTTGATAATAAATTCACATGAGCTGAACTGAAGGCTATTTTACCTGCATTAATCAATGCAACTCCTTGCTCTGTAGGTAATTGGCTCGCTACTAAATAGGTATCACCAATCGAT
>NZ_SGSW01000018.1:0-83725 GCF_004209125.1 Acinetobacter sp. WCHAc060033
CATTTATTTTGGATTGCTTGGTTGATGCTTGAGCATTACTTGCAGATTTCCCCCAACGTGCTTGAGCTGCATTTTTGGCTTTCTCAGATTTCATTTGCTGATTTTGTAATGCTTGGCTTTTTAAATTGGTTAAAAAATTTGAATGAATTTTTTCGGATTCTATTTCAAACAGTTCCAAGGTCATCAATGTATTCAACAAGGTTTTAGCCTTAGCCTGCTGTGGTAATTTGGTGATACTGCACAGTGTTGCTAAATCTTGAGGAATAGCACCATTTTTCCAAAAATCCATCATTAATAGCAGTGTTGCACCAATTTGTTCAGCTGTCATTCGTGCAAATTTTGCTTGTAAGTCGCCAATATAAAGTGGCATCCAAATTGAAATATCTTTATGCATGGTTTTACCTTTTTATGGGTATAGAGGGTCTAAGGTCATCAATAAAATGACCTTATATGTTGGTTTTATTAGTGAGTAAGGCTCATTAATCGGAGGCGAGCTTCTTGAGCGAGATCATCGTAATGAGTTTGTCCATCATCTAGTATTCGCTGTAGCCAAAGTCTCAAAGCTTGGTGATCATCAAAGCATTTATTGATATTGAGTAAGAAAGCCAAATTATGTAATTTCTGAATATGGAGCTCCTGAATCAGTAAACGAGCAACCTGATCAGCTTCTTGGCTCACTACAACACCGCCAAAGAACGATTTACTATTCATGTAAAAACTCCTTTTCATTGAGCTTTTCAAGCATCGCTTCAAATGCACTACCATCGCGGCGTGTAACGTTGGGAATATAGCGGCTATAGACCCGGAATAGCATTTCAGTCGTTGAATGACCAAGCTGACGTGCAATCCATTCAGGATTTTCACCTGCAGATAGCCAAAGCGTTGCAGCAGTATGGCGTGTTTGGTATGCACGACGTGATTTGAGCCCCAGAAATCGTAACAGAGGATGCCAAACACGTTTGTTAACAATGCGGTAGTCTAAAGGACCACCATTTCGACTACAGAAGACAAAATCTGATTTACCATTATTCAAACTTTTTTGTTGTTTAAAAGCTTGATAAATACGCTCACTCATTTGAATTGTCCGATCGGAACCATAAGTTTTGGTGCCACCAAGTACACCATTTACAAGTGCTTCTCGGATATGAATTTCTCGACGTTGGAAATCCACATTTTTCCACTGTAATCCATCAATTTCACTAGTACGCATACCTGTGAAAAATCGGATGGTGTAGTACGGTTTAAAATCGTCACGCACAGTTGAGAGGATCTTTTGTACTTCTTCGAGAGAAAATGGAGTTACCTCGATTTTACTTTCTTTCAAATTGTTAATATTTTTATAAGGCGACTCGAAACTATATCGTTCAGCCGCATCATTCAGTATCATACGCAAAGGTGTCATGATTTGATTGATCCTTGATGCTTTCAGACTTGTCTGATTTTTTCCGTGTGTCACTTTGGCGAGAGAGGCACGGAAGTTCAACAAGTCTGACTTCTTAATTTTTGTTAAAACAAGGTTACCAAAAGCAGGTAGCAAGTAGTTTTTAATGACAATAGCCACTTTTTGCTGATAAGAACTCCGCCATTCGATTTGTTTCTGTTTAAACCACAAAGCTGCAAAATCTTTGAAAAGCGGTACTTGTGTTTGTACAGCAATTTGCTGATTACGTTTTTCTTTGAAGTCATCAATTTTTTTACTTTTAGGAAAGTACTTTTCATACTCAAAAGTACCTAACGTTATTTCCGCTTCTAGTTGTTCTAGTCGCTTCTTTAAGACTCTGCGGTTATAGGCATTATCTTCGAGACTTGTCGTCTCTCTACATCGAATACCCATATAGCGAAAGTCAGCAATCAATTTGCCACTTCTTTCCCGAATTGTAGCCATTAGTTAAACCTCCTAAGCCTTATTGCAAAGCATCCATGCTTAAACCAGTGAATTTGAGCATTTCTGTTTCAATGCGTTCCCAAACAAAAAGAATTTTGCGACCACCAAAAGGGCGGATGTAATGTACACCTTCGATGAAGACGCTATCTTTAAGTTGATTGCGAATGGTACGGGCATCGTATTGAATTTTTTCAGCCAGTTGTTGGGCTGTAAGATAGGTATATGACATAATAAGAGCCTCTGATTTTTTACTAGTTAAGTAGGAAAAATTATTCCCTTTAAGTAAATTATCATATTTTTATGTCTTTGCAAGTAATTTTTACTATTTAACTAGGATAATTTATGATTATTTCAAACTTGGCTGTTTTGTTGGCTGAAAGGAAATTAAAAGTTGCTGATTTAGTCAGGAGTACTGGGATTAACAAATCTACATTACATAAACTTTATAACGATGAGTCAGTAAGAATTGATTTTGAGACAATAGACAAGATTTGCACAGCACTAGATGTAGAGGTTGGAGATTTATTGATTTTTAAAAAAAATGTTAATAATCATATGAGTGAAGAGTAGTTTGGTCACCGATGGTCACATTGAAATCGCGATTGGTCACAAAAGTAGATATAAGGTTTGAACGATCGTTAAAATTTATATAGATAATTTGAATTGATTTACTTAAAACCTAAATGAATATCTAAAAATGAGCTTTTTTAAGTAAAAAATTTGGTCACCGATGGTCACTTTAGAAAAGTGATTGGTCACAAATTTGAGAAATTAGTTCAAGTCTCGAACTAAAATTCTATTTTTTAGATCCAGTTTTGGAGTTTTGATAAGCTAAAAAGAGCAAATGATTTAATGGAAACTGAGATCATTTGAAGTAATTTATATGAGGTGGGCGCCGAATGGTCACATCTTGGTCACAGAGAATAAGAAAAAATAATAAAAGTGATAAGTAGGTTCTAGTAAATCATTCTAATCAGATTAAAAAATATCAATTAAATCAACAATAAAAAAGCCCTAATCTTTCGATCAGGGCTTTTTGAATTTGGAGCGGGAAAGGAGACTCGAACTCCCGACCCCAACCTTGGCAAGGTTATGCTCTACCAACTGAGCTATTCCCGCGGAGTCTGTCCAATTTTTTAAATAAAAAACTGAATAAAAAAATTTTGGAGCGGGAAAGGAGACTCGAACTCCCGACCCCAACCTTGGCAAGGTTATGCTCTACCAACTGAGCTATTCCCGCGGAGTCTGTTCAATTTTTTAAATAAAAAACCGAATGAAAAAATTTTGAGCGGGAAAGGAGACTCGAACTCCCGACCCCAACCTTGGCAAGGTTATGCTCTACCAACTGAGCTATTCCCGCATGCGGTGTATAATACATCAACAGATAACAGGGTCAAGATTTTTTTGCTCAGGAGAATGTTAATTGCATAAAATAAAGTCATTTTTATGAAAATAATCCAAGAAAGTTCTCATAAAATACAGAATTGTCTTTTTAACAAAGGATATTCTGCATAATTTGGAGCTTTCAATAAGCCATTTAAAGATAATCAGCTATACTAATAAAAACCATTGATGTATCTCAAAGGAAGTAGCATGACCTTAGAACAGCAACTTATTGATAGCCTAAATCAACTTGAACCTACTCACTTAGAAGTAATCAACGAATCTTCAGGTCATGGTGGCTATTTCCCTGGCAAAGAATCACACTTTAAAGTGATTATTGTCAGTGAAGCTTTTACTGGCTTACGTTTAGTTCAGCGTCATCAAAAAGTTTATGCTGTCGCTAAAGAACTACTTTCCCCAGGAAAAATTCATGCCTTGGCGATCCATGCATATTTACCAAGCGAGTGGCAAGGTCAAGCGCCTGCAAGTCCTGCATGTGCACATGCACCTAAAGCTTAAGTATTTGGGATAATTAAATGGATACACATTTATTGATAAAAATCATTCACATGACCAGTGTTGCGGTGTTGATACTGGTTTTTGTTTTACGTGCAAGTACTTTATTTATAGGCACTCAAAATCAACAACCCAATCAAAAAGGTCGTGTGGCTTTTGTTGCATTACAACACTTATCACTCACATTGATTGTCGTCACAGGTGTGACACTTTTGGTGATGAATGAATTTAAGGTTCAACCATGGTTTTATGCCAAAGTTGTTCTATTTATTGTGTTCTTATCATCCCAAATTAAAGCTTATAAAAAAGATGAGAGCATACTCTTGGCACAACGCCGTGCAGGTTTAGTGATCGGTGCTGTCGCGCTCATCGCCACTTTGGCTTTGGTGGTAATCAAACCAGTTTTTAGTTGATTGTTAGACATAGATTTCACACTTATAGTGTGTCTAGGTTAAACTATAGACAAGTTTAAAAATAATGATATTTCGGGGAAGAGGTATGTTGACGCGTGTGGTGTTTAACCAAAAGGGCGGTGTTGGTAAATCAAGTATTACCGTAAATCTTGCGGCGATTAGCGCACATCAAGGTTTTAAAACATTGGTCATTGATCTAGATCCACAAGCCAATTCTAGCCAATACCTTTTGGGTGATGATGCGACCTATTCTGCGGAAAAAACGGCTTTAGAACCGAATATTGAAAACTTTTTTAGTGATGTTTTAGGAAATAATCAGCAAAAAGGCTTGATTGGCAATGCCATCGGTTCATTGCTAAAAGGTAAAAATAAAGGTTTTGACCAATATATTCACCGTGCGCCATTCAAAGACCTCGATGTATTGCCTGCAAGTCCAAGTTTGGGTGAGTTAGAGCATGCTTTAGAATCTAAACATAAGATTTATAAGCTACGCGATGCAATCCAGTCTTTAAACGGTCAATATGATCGTATTTATATTGATACACCACCTGCATTTAACTTCTTTACCCTGTCTGCGCTTATTTCGGCAGATCGTGTACTGATTCCTTTCGATTGTGATGTATTTTCAAAGCGTGCCTTACAAACCTTGATTCAAAATGTTATTGAAACCCAAGATGATCATAATGATCGTCTTGAAATTGAAGGGATTGTAGTCAATCAATACCAAGCTCAGGCAAAATTACCACGTGAAGTGGTACAACAATTAAAAGATGAAGGTTTGCCTGTACTTGAAAATATGCTTCCTCCATCGGTGTTGATGAAAGAATCTCATCATAAAAACCTACCGTTAATCCATTTGGCTACAGATCATAAATTGACTCAAGCCTATCAATCATTGTTCAATGAGATTGATAAAAAATAATTTCGAGATTGTGATGAGTTCATTAAAAATGAATGCTGTAAAATTAGCGACAGCAACGATTGCAACATTAGTATTGTCGGCATGTGCGACGACGGTAAAACCAACTTATGTTTCGCCTACACAGTATCAAGCGATGAACTGTGCGCAAATTTCAGCTGAATTTAACCGTATTCAGCAATACATCAACAATGGCGTCACACCTGCAAAACGTACAGGTGTTGGTGTTGGCTTGGGTCTTGGTGGTGGTTGGGGCAGTGGCGGTTTTGGTTGGGGAATTGGTCCGAGTATTTCTGTCAATATGGGACAATCTTCAAATACCAAAAATACCGAGCTGTCTCGTCTATATGGCGAGCAAGATGCACTTTCGCAAGCTGCACAATTTAAAAACTGTCCTTATGTACCGAAGCGTCAAGAAGTGAAAAAGTAATTATTTCATCTTTCGAACTGAATATCAGACGCAATAAAAAACCGATTCTTTTTGAGAATCGGTTTTTTATATTCAATTTGATCTAGTGATCTTATTTGCTCTCAGTTTTACCTTCAATGGCTTTATTTTTATCAAAAAACTTATGACGAATATAACCGATTATACCAGGTAATACGCTCAAAATAATAATACCAAAAATAAGGTGGGTGAAATTGTCTTTGACTACAGGCAGATTGCCAAATAAATAACCGAGTGTAATAAAAGAACCAACCCAGCAAATTGCACCAACAGCATTATAAGTGAGGAAATACTTATAATTCATGCTACCTGCGCCTGCAACAAAGGGAGCAAAAGTACGTGCAAAAGGAATAAAACGTGCAAAAATAATAGTTTTGCCACCGTGTTTTTCAAAGAATTGTGAAGTTTTGATCAGATGTTGTTTATTAATAAATCGGGATTCAATTTCAAAGACGCGAGGACCGATATATTTACCAATATGATAATTTAGTGTGTCACCTAAAACCGCTGCGATAAACAGTATGATTACTAAGACTACAGGATCCATCGCACCTGTAGATGCAGCTAAAGCACCTGCGGCAAAAAGTAAGCTATCCCCAGGTAGGAATGGCATCACCACCAAACCCGTTTCTACAAAAATAATCAGGAATAAAATTCCGTAAACCCAAACACCATAATTGGTTATAAATTCAAATAAATGTTGGTCAACGTGCAAAATAAAATCAATAAGATTCATAAGGCAAAAACTATGCGAACTCGTAGGCAAATCCTAACAGTGTCGATATTGAAAGTCAGTATTAAAACGTAACTTTATTACATTAAGATGATTGTTCTTTAAATGAAACAATAGGTCTTTTTTTTAGTATTTATGTTGAAATTGGCGATGATTAATATGGCTATATCTTCAGAACGAAATACAAATTTAGGAAAGATCATGTTAAACCCAAATGTCGTTGTTAAAAATATCGTTAATCAACCAAACACAGAAGCAACAATTGCACTCATTGCTCGCATCCTCTTGGCTTACATTTTCCTTGTAGCAGGCTGGGGCAAATTAACGGCTTATAGTGCAACCGTCGGTTATATGGAGTCGATGGGCGTTCCTGGTGCAATGCTCCCTTTAACGATTCTTGTTGAGTTTGGTGGTGGTTTAGCATTGTTATTTGGCTTCCAAGCACGCTTCGCAGCACTTGGCTTAGGTATATTTAGCTTAATTACAGCATTCTTATTCCATGGTGGTGCAGAAGATGGCATTAACTTTATGAAAAACTTTGCGATGGCAGGTGGTTTATTTTTCTTGATGCTACAGGGCGCAGGTAAATTCAGTCTTGATCATATCATTGAAAAGTAATGAATTGAGATTTCAATTATTAAAAGTAGCCAGATGATGATCTGGCTTTTTTGATTAAAAAAAAGCAAAAGATTGTCAGTGCGATCATTGGTTATTTTTATTAATATAGTGGTGTAGTTGATCTAATTAAATTTTATAAATGAAAAAGTAAATACTTGATAGAATAAAAGCACTTGGCGGCAATATTGATAATGTACAAGGTCATTCATTTGTGGATGATCTTCTTTCTATACAATTCAACACAGTATTATTTGAACGTCCGCAAGACACACCATGGGCAGAGTCTGATGATCAGGAACCGATCTATGGTTTGGGTGAATATTTTGACCAGCACCAAGCTTTATTTGATCGTGATCCTGAGCGATTTTTTCAGCAATTGATTCGAGATTATTATCAATTCAGTGAAGAACCTAGAGGGCAAACTTTTTGGCAGCCTTTTTTATTTACACCATATAAACAAGGTACAGATGATTTTGAAGAATGGAATTATGATTTTTTACAGGATGATATTGATTTAAAAGAAGTCATTCAATTCACACAAAATTCAAAGCCTGATTTTCTACAACTTGTTTATCGTTATAGTTTTCCTGATCAATATTATATTTGTCTGTCCGATCCAAATTTGGATAATCCAACTTTGTTTGGTACAGATCACACTGTTTTTTTTAGGGAAGTTAGCAATCAAGGAAGTTTAGAGCAATTTTTAAATCGTTGTATGACACCAGATGAATTGATTGAGATCATCAAAAAGCGCTTAAAAAGTGAAAATAATGGTTAATTTTCAAATGGATTATTCATTCTTCATCTAGGTGACTGAATAAAGTGCGTCCTGTTCAGAAAAATGTTAGAATGTGGCGCTTATATTCGTTGCCTACATAGTTGTATACCATGACGACCAATACCCAAATTACTGAAGATCGTATCCTCATCTTGGATTTCGGTTCTCAATATAGCCAGTTGATTGCACGTCGTGTACGTGAAGCTGGTGTTTATTCAGAAATGTACGCATTTGATATGTCTGAAGAAGACATTCGTGCATTTAACCCAAACGGGATCATCCTTTCAGGTGGTCCAGAAAGTGTTTATGAAGCGGGTAGTCCACGTGCCCCTGAAGTTGTGTTCAACTTAGGTGTGCCTGTACTCGGTATTTGCTATGGTCTACAAACCATGTCGCAACAACTTGGTGGTAAAGTTGAGCCAGGTGATGTGCATGAATTTGGTTATGCAGAAGTAGATATTCAAGTTCGTGATAAATTAATCGGTGATCTTGAAGATACAGCAAACCAATTAAAAGTGTGGATGAGCCACGGTGACAAAGTGACTGCGATTCCTGAAGGTTTCCAAGTGACTGCAAGCACGCCAAGTTGCCCATTTGCAATGGTGTCTGATGAAGCTCGTCGTTTCTATGGTATCCAATTCCACCCAGAAGTGACGCACACTGCAAAAGGTGCTGAGATTTTATCTAACTTCGTGCATGGCATTTGTGGTTGCCGTAACCTTTGGAATTCTGAAAACATCATCGACTTACGTGTTGAACAATTACGTGAGCAAATTGGCGATCAAAAAGTTCTTTTAGGTCTTTCAGGTGGTGTGGATTCATCTGTAGTTGCTGCACTTTTACATAAAGCGATTGGCGATCAATTGACCTGTGTATTTGTAGACAACGGTTTACTTCGTTTGAACGAAGGCGAGCAAGTGATGGACATGTTTGCGAAAAACATGGGTATTCGCGTAATTCGTGCTGATGCTGAAGATCGTTTCTTATCTGCGCTTGCAGGTGAGGTTGATCCTGAGAAAAAACGTAAAATCATTGGTCGTGAGTTCATCGAAGTTTTTGCTGAAGAAGCACGTAAGCTTGATGGCGTAAACTTCCTTGCTCAAGGTACGATTTATCCTGACGTGATCGAATCTGCTGCGACTAAAAATGGTAAAGCACATGTGATCAAATCACACCACAACGTGGGTGGTTTACCAGAAGATTTAGCATTTGAACTGGTTGAGCCAATCCGTGATTTGTTTAAAGATGAAGTACGTCGTTTAGGTACAACTTTAGGTTTACCATTTGAGATGCTTTACCGTCATCCGTTCCCTGGCCCAGGTTTGGGTGTTCGTATTCTTGGCGAAGTGAAAAAAGAGTATGCAGATATTCTTCGTCTTGCTGATGACATCTTTATGCAAGAGCTTCGTGCAAGCGGTTGGTATGATAAAACTGCGCAAGCATTCGCTGTATTCCAACCTGTTAAATCAGTTGGTGTAGTGGGTGATGGTCGTCGTTATGCATGGGTGATTGCACTTCGTGCGGTTGAAACTGTTGACTTTATGACAGCGCGTTTTGCACATCTTCCTTATGATCTTGTTGATAAAATCTCAACGCGTATCATGAATGAAATCGCTGATGTTTCTCGTGTTGTTTATGACGTGTCGTCTAAACCACCAGCTACGATTGAATGGGAGTAACTTTCAGCATAGCTGAAAGTCTTGCGAGGTGACAAAGCATAGCTTTGTTATTTCACCTCTCAGGGTTTCAAAATGCAACGTATTTTGCTGATTTTATGCCATGAGCAAAATTCAAAGTATTGCTTTGAATTTTGTGCGAGGTGCTCGTAGTAGCTAAGAGAATTATTTATAAAAAAGAGTGCTTAGGCGCTCTTTTTATTCTTCATTAATAAAAGTTTCATAACCATTAAGTTCTGCTTTATCAATCCTAAATTTATTATTACTGTCCTTGTAAATAATAACACTGTCAAAGCCTAATTCTAAGAGCTTTTCAATAGTTGCTAATTCACCTTCTTGAAGTTGTAAAAGTTTTCTTAATAACCAATCTGAAAGGGCTCTATTTGGATTTGTCATTAAAGCTTTGGAATTTTGTTGGCAAACTTTAGCTGAAAATGCTTCACCAGTAGGTACTTCTAGTTCAAAAACATGATCTTTGGGTGGGAAGAAATTTGGAAAAAGTTCATGAATTTTTTTAGGTATGGGGATGTATACTTCACCTCTATCTCTTGTTCTGCCACCAGCATTCCATTGATTTAAACCACTACTTTCGAAAACAAATTTTTCTTTATTTTTCATTCCATAAAGAGGAAGAACTATAAAATTTTCACCCTTTATTAGCTTGTTTTTGGCTTCTTTAAAGCTTTGGTTCCCAAATAAATCGAGTAATAATGTATAGGGATCTTCAATAATTTCTATAGGTAATGTAAAAGCATCTTGAGGGATATAGAACCTTCTGAAAAGAGTACTTTTTGAAAAGTTAAAAGAATATTGATGTGATCCATCTTCGAATGAAATTCCTGCTTTAGTTGTTTTTATATTTTTGATATTGGAGATATTAATTTTATTGTAATCAGTTTCAAAAAGCACCAATTCTGAATTTCTACGTGCGACGATATGATAGAACCCAGTAGTGATATTATAGAGACGATTAGCTAATTCAATGCGTTCATTGCGATATTTTGCAAGTTCTTGGGCCAATTCTTTGCCTTGAAGTACAGACAGATTTTTTGAAAGAGCATTAAATTCAGCAATCTTTTCATTGCTAAATTCTTTTTCGCAAATAAAAGTTTTTAAACCTATGCCAATACTATTTTGATATTTTGCATCATAGGCAGTATCTGAACGTGATAAATTTTCTGCATTGAAACTTTTACAGAAAACATTTTCAGCTACACGATAGTTAATAAAAGGTGTTCCACTTTCACTGAATAAACCAGAAAGTTTGCTGATAGCATCTAATAATTTTAAATATTCACCATCATTTTTTTGATCAATTTGAGCGAAGCTAACCATATTATTTACTGTAGATTTAACTATAAGTTACTAGTTATACAGTAACTAACATAGTTTAAAAATGCTTAGTTGATAACTTTTAGAATCTGTTCTCCAATTCGTTGAATTAACGGCATAGTCACAGAGTTACCCGCTTGCATATACAGCGCACTATTCGCCATTTTTTCAGAGAAAACCATTTTATCTACAGGATAACCTTGAAAAGCAAAGCACTCTTTTGGGGTCAATTTACGAATACCAAAATCATCAACCAATAGCGGTACATTATGACCACCTGCTCCCATATTTGCTGTTAAAGTCGGGCAAACATTACTTTTATTTTCACGTACATACACACGACGCCATTGATATAGCGTATCACGAGAAGTCATACTTTCTTTCAATATTGGGTAATACATGTGATCAGGCTGATAATAATATTTTTGATCTACTTTTTCAGTTTCCAAAAAATCATGAATAGTTTTCGTTAGTGGGATTGCTTCAGGAAACTGAAACTCGGCATGATTAGGAATAAGTGCTTCATTGAAAGCTACAATAAAAATACGCTCACGATTTTGAGGAACATTTGCATGAGTCATACTATTTAAAACTTTAAAATAAACAGCATAGCCAAGCTCTTTCAAAGTATTCTTGATAACTTGAAAAGTATTGCCTTTATCATGAGTTAGGAGATTCTTTACATTTTCTAAAAAAATGACACGAGGTTGATGTTTTTTTGCAATATCTGCAATATCAAAAAATAAAGTTCCACGTGTTTCTTGAAAGCCTTTTTGGTAGCCTGCAATTGAAAATGCTTGGCAAGGAAAGCCACCACATAAAATATCAAAACTTTGAGGAATCTTTATTTTGGTTTCATCTAAAGTGATATCGCCATCAGGTAATTCACCATAATTTTTCTCATAAGTAGTTTGAGCATGCTTATTCCATTCACTACTAAATACGCAACTTCCACCTAAATTTTGTAAAGCCATCCTAAAACCTCCAACACCAGCGAATAGGTCAATAAACTTGAAAGTTATATTGACTTGCTCCGAAAAAGGAGGTGGATTGAAAAGTTTAGGTTGCATGTAATTGGACTCAGTTCTACAGGGACATCACGTCTGTAGATTCTAAAGTAAAATCTAAAAAAAAGCAGCATACATTCAACGCGTTTTTGTGAAGTTAAATTTAAAGTAATTCATTTCAATAAATCCGTTACATACCACCTCAAAATAAAAACCAGTCTTTCGACTGGTTTTCTTTTACGATCAAATCGGTTTGATTAGAAACGGTAACCTGCACGAACACCATAAGTGTTGTAATCATCACCGAAACCAACACGACCTTCTAAGCTTACGTTTTGGTTAAAGAATTTTTTCGCAGAAATACCAAACTCGTCACGATTAGTTAAGTCATTGTTGTAGTAATCTGCACCAACACTTAAAGTTTTATCTAAATACAAGTCACCACGTACTTTATACTCATCTAGGTCGCCAAAAGCACCAAATGCTTCAAAGTTAGCGTCATATTGACCTACTTTCGTTACATACTTCGCACGAACAGTCGGGTCAGCACCGTCATCACCATGCTTTTCGTCATAACCTGTTACACCAAGCGCAAGCAATAAGCCAGCAGTTGGTAAATAACCCACTTCCGCGCCATAAGTTGTTACCTTACGATCAATCGGTGTGTTATCAACTTCATATTCATCACGACCTACACGACCACTAACATAGAAGTCAGAACTAGGTACATAATACTCAAGACCTGCGCCGTATTGAGTGTCTTTCACGCCGTCATTGTTGGCATAATTTACATTGGCTTTTACATTACTTGCGCGATCTAAAAATGCAGCTTCATTCAATGGTGAATTACGTGTTTGAACTGGTTTAAAGTAATAAGTTCCATCAACACCAAACTGATGAGTAGCATCAAAATCATCTGGGTCATTATATGTATATGAACCACCCACTTCTGCTTGATATGCATGTGCAGTGCCAGTCATAACGAGTGCCGAGAAAACTGCTGAAGCGATTGTTAATTTTTTCATGGTTGATCCCCTCTGAAAATGATTCGTTTCGATATACATTTTTTGTTACAACTTTAAGTCTAGGTGAAATAAATAAATCGTCAACCCAAGTAAGTAATCAAACTGTAATATAGGTAACTTTGTGTAATTTTTAAAGATTAAGTAATTGAAAATAATAAATTAATTTTCATGTTTTGTTTTATTAAAACTGTGTGGGAAATGTGGATATTGGTGGGTTTTGCGTAAATTTTAGACATGTTTTGAAATAAAAAAGGCACTCTGTTTAAAGAATGCCTTTTTAAAAACGACAGTTTTTACAACTTAGAAACGGAATGTCGCGTTGATATTGTATGCTTGTACATCATCACCAAAGCCAATTGCAGCACCAACCGCAGCAACGTCATTGATGAAGTATTTTGTACGAAGTGTAAAATAATCGACGGCGTCAGTATCTTTTTCATCTTGACGTTCGTATGCAGTACCAATGCTAAATGCTTTATTTAAGTAGTAATCTGCACCGATTTCATAATGGTCAGTATCACCAAATGTACCATTCGCTTCTAAGTTTACATACTGACCAGATGGGCCTACAGGAGCAACATATTTTGCTGTTACAGCGAATGCTGCATCATCATCGCCATCATTTTCACCATAATAACCATCTACACCCGCAGCAAGAAGTAAGTTGCTGATCGGGGTAAAACCGACTAATGCGCGGTAAGTTGTTACATCATAATCATCTTTGACTGTTGTTTTGGCGTTGGCAAAACGATATTCAGATTCATCTTTGAGGCGACCAAAACCAACTTCAGCATTTGCATAGAACTGTTCATAAAAATATTCTAAGCCACCCACAACATGGTGGATTTCACGCTCGTCTTTAGCAAGCGCATAACTATTGCCGAAATCGTCGATATAATCTTTGCTTTCCATATAGTTATATGTGTATTTTGCATAAACATTGCTGTTATGACCTAAGAAAGCAGCTTCATTTAAAGGGCCAGTTTTGCTTTGTACTGGGTTAAAATAATAGGTTCCTTTGATATCAAATTGATTATCTGTATCAATAAAATCATTGTCATGATCAAAGTAGCTAAAGCCGCCATCTAATTGAACATTGTAGGCGAAACTTGAAGAAGCAAGCGTTGCGATCGCAATTGCGAGTAGTGAGCGTTTCATTGTTGTGACCCTAATTTAAGTTGTTGTTGTCAAAAAAATGTAATATTGGTTGTAAAAGCGTGCGTATTTTTCATAAATATTAAACTGTGGTCAATTGCTTTGTTAGACAAGAAAAGCAATATCTCAACTTTTTTCACTCTGTGGTAGAATGCGTCCGAATTAAAAAACAGCCAATGTGAGATTAAAACTCGTGGAAATCAATCCTTATCTATTACAGCTAAAAGACTTAAATGACCGTGGTCTAACACTACGGGGGTATCTTTGACTACGATCTAAAGAAAGAGCGTTTAGAAGAGGTTCTCCGCGAGTTAGAAGATCCTGCGATCTGGAATGACCAAAGCCGTGCGCAAGCCATGGCAAAAGAAAAAGGCGAACTGGAAAACGTACTCAACGTTTTAGAAGGTTTAGCTACACAAATTGAAGATGCACAAGCACTTTTAGATTTAGCTGTTGAAGCAGATGATGAAAGTCTATTGGCAGATGTACAGGCTGAGTTGGATACAGCAGAAGCAGAATTGGCGAAGCTTGAATTCCGCCGTATGTTCAGTAACCCTATGGACCCGAACCCATGTTATGTGGAAATTCAAGCGGGTTCAGGCGGTACTGAAGCACAGGACTGGGCGTCAATGTTGTTGCGTATGTATATGCGTTGGATCGAACGTCATGGCTTTAAAGCTGAACTGATGGAAGAATCTGATGGTGATGTAGCAGGGATTAAATCTGCAACCATCCGTGTTGAAGGTGAGTATGCATACGGTTGGTTACGTACCGAATCTGGTGTACACCGTTTAGTACGTAAGTCACCATTTGACTCAGGTAACCGTCGTCATACCTCTTTCTCAGCGGTGTTTGTATCGCCTGAAGTCGATGATAATATTGAAATTGATATCAATCCTGCCGATGTCCGTACCGATACTTATCGTGCATCAGGTGCGGGTGGTCAGCACATTAACAAAACTGACTCTGCGGTACGTTTAACCCACGCACCAACAGGTATTGTGGTGGCATGTCAGAACCAGCGTTCACAACATGCCAACCGTGACCATGCTTGGAAGCAGTTACGTGCAAAATTGTATGAACTGGAAATGAGTAAGCGTAACGAAGCTGCGCAGGCACTTGAAGATTCTAAGTCTGATATTGGTTGGGGCAGTCAGATTCGTTCATACGTTTTAGATGACTCACGGATTAAAGACTTGCGTACAGGTGTGGAAAATTCCAACACAGGTGCGGTACTGGATGGTGATTTGGATAAATTTATTGAAGCGAGCTTAAAGCAAGGGCTTTAATCGAACGTTTGTTAATAAAATTTTTCTATTTAAATTGTGATAAATAGCAAAGCTTTATCGGTATCTTTACAATATATCTAAAATATTCGATATTAAAATCGAAAAAATACGATATATTATCTACAAAGATGCTGAATAGAGCTTTGCTCAAAATTGGATGTATCTGATACGGGTTGTGGCTATGGATATTGATTTAATTTCTAAAGCATTGGCAAATCCGACTCGACGCCAGATTCTGGAGTGGTTGAAAAATCCACAACAGTATCTGTGTGAAGAGCAGTGCGGTGGCTTTAGTCGTGGCATATGTGCAGGGAATATCGAAAAACTCGGTAATGTCTCTCAGTCTACGATGTCTAATCATTTGTCAGTTTTGCAACAGTCAGGATTAATTCAAGCAGAAAAGTATGGTCAATGGTCGTACTTTTCACGTAATGAAGTTCTTATTCAGCAATATATTGAATACTTAAAAAACTCGCTTTAACTCCTGATTCGGGTTGGAAAGCGAGTGATGAGGCAAATATGGCTGAACTTAATTCTCCCCTTGTTCTAGGCGATTTACATCTCAAAAATCGTGTCATCATGGCGCCACTCACACGCAGTCGTGCAACAGCTGATCGTGTTCCAACTGCAATGATGGCGGAATACTATGCGCAACGTGCCAGTGCAGGTTTAATCATTTCCGAAGCAACGGTGATTTCTGAAGAAGCCAATGGTTATTTAAATACACCAGGGTTATTCACGGATGCGCAAGTGGAGGGTTGGAAATTGACCACTCAAGCTGTGCATGACAAAGGTGGTTTAATCCTCGCACAATTGTGGCATGTGGGTCGTGTGTCACATCCTGATCTTCTCAATGGTGAAACGCCTGTATCTGCAAGTGCTGTACAACAAGCGGGTCAAGTAAGTTTACTGCGTCCAAAACGTGATTATGTTGTACCACGTCCTTTAGAAATCTCTGAAATTAAAAGCATTGTTGAGCAATATAAACAGGCTGCAATCCGTGCCAAAGCGGCTGGTTTTGATGGCGTTGAACTGCATGCTGCCAATGGTTATCTGATCGATCAGTTCCTGCAAAGTTCTACCAATCAACGTGATGATGAGTATGGTGGTTCGGTAGAGAATCGCACTCGTTTATTACTGGAAGTGACTGATGTATTGATCGAGGTGTGGGGCGCAAGTCGTGTTGGTGTGCATTTAGCTCCACGTGGTGATGAGCATGATATGGGTGATGCTACTCCACGTGAAACCTTTGGTTATGCTTTGGAGCAGTTAGGAAAGCGCCACATTGCGTTCTTCTTTACCCGTGAATATCTGGCTGATGACAGTATCAGTGAAGAGATGAAACAGCGTTCAGGCGGTGTACCTTATATTGCCAATATGAAGTTGAGCCGTGATGATGCAATCGATTTGCTTGCTTCAGGTAAAGCGGATGCGGTGTCTTTTGGTAAGGCTTATATTGCCAACCCTGATCTGTTTGAGCGTTTGGTTCAGGATGCACCACTCAATGAATTGGTGTTTGAAAATATGATCGGTTCACAAACTGCGGAAGGGTATATTGATTATCCTGCTTTGGATGTAAATACTCAGCATTAATGATTTAAAAATTAAGCAGTATTACTTTTAGGTAAGCACAGCCCTATTAGCCTTGCAAAATTTAGATTAATTTGTGTAGGCGATGCCTTACTCTTGCGCTTCAAACAAAGCAATGCTTTGTTCTTGCTCAGGATAAAAAGTAACAAAAATCCTTTGTTGGGTACAAGGTAAGTCCCTTTACCTGTACCCAACGGCGACATCCATGTCGCCTAACGTGATAGCACGATTTACATTGAGGGCTGATAGTCAGCCAACTTATATGTTGGAAAGAAAAGTAGCAGTTTCCAAAAATATTTTAATTAGACCTCTTGCGAAAGTTATTTTCAGCGAGATCTGAATCAATATTGAATGTTCCCTCTCCTTTCAGGATGAGAAACATCGTTTCGCAAGAGGGAGAGGTTTTCTATTCAAAATCCCCTCATCCTCTTGCGGAGTTACCTCCTCATCCCAAAGGGAGAAGGAACTTTCATTATTTTATTGAGAATAGCGCTAAATAATATTGTTCTTACTGTCCAAAAAAAAGATATTGTGATTTTTCACAACAATTCGTTAAATATTATTCATTAACAACTGAATATAGCTCTGTTATATTTGCCCATTAAATTGATTTTGGGGCATTCTGTTTGGCTACTCCTTTCTGGTATAACGCAGCACTGACGATCGTCAAACCATTGTATCGTTCACGAATAAAAAAACGTGCGCAAAATACAGCGGAATATCAACAGGAATGTCTTGAACGTTTTGGCCCATTTCAGCCTGCTAAAAATCTGCAAACCATTTGGTTTCATTGTGTTTCTGTGGGTGAAACCAATGCTGCACAGCCATTGATCGAGCATTATTTAAAATTGGGTCATACAGTTCTTGTGACCAATACCACCAAGACGGGTCAGGCACGTTCTAAATCGTTATTCTTAAAAGCGCCCTATGAAGCGTTATTTCAGGCGGTGTATTTACCTGCAGATCAAAAATATTTAATTGCTGATTTTTATCAGAAATATCAGCCTAAATTGTTGATTCTGGTTGAAACAGAACTGTGGCCAAATCTGATTGATCAAGCCAAAGAATTCAAAGTGCCTTGTATTCTGGTCAATGCACGTCTTTCGGAAAAGTCTGCCAAAGGCTATGGCAAAGTGCCGAGTCTGACCCGCCCAATGCTACAAAAACTGGATCGTTTATTGGCGCAGGATCTGGCAACGCAACAGCGTTTTATTACTTTAGGCAGTCAGTCAGATCAAACTGAAGTGGTCGGAAGTATCAAGTTTGATATTTCTGCACCTGAGCAATTTGTGCAAAAGGCGCAACAGTTACAACAGGACTGGAATTTAAGCTCTCGTAAAATCATCACGATTGCGAGTACGCATTCTCCTGAAGAAGAAAAACTACTTACCGCTTTTAAACCGTATCTTGAACAGCATTCAGATTGGTTGTTGATTGTTGTACCGCGTCATCCTGAACGTTTTGATGAAGTGTTTAATATTGCTCAAAGTCTAAATTTAAATACCCAACGCCGTAGTTTAGGTCAATTGATTCAATTAGATACACAGGTTTATTTAGCTGACAGTATGGGTGAAATGTGGCTGTGGTATGCCTTAAGCCAGGCATGTTTTGTCGGTGGGTCGCTGAATGAACCTGGCGGTGGACATAATATTTTAGAACCAATGGTGTTGGATGTACCCACGGTGATTGGTCCAAATTATTTTAATTTCCAAGCCATTGTTGATGAGTTTATTCAGGCGGATGCCGTTGCAGTCGGGCAGTCTGTGGATGAAGTGACACAGTTACTGGTTCGTTGTCTGCAAGATCAGGCATTTGCACAACAGCTGAGTCAGCATGCGATTGAAGTATTGAATAGAAATAAAGGGTCTTTGCAGAAGCATATTGCAGTGATTGATACCTATCTATGAACATCGTTCTGTTAGACCCGCGTCAGACTGAATCTGAAATCTGGACAATAAGTTCCAAACGACAGCTTGAACATTTGCATACCCATGTCGGTGTCAAAGTCGGTGATACGCTGAAAGTCGGGATTCGTGAAGCTAAACGATACTTAACTGAAATTATTGAAATTTCAGGAAATTCGATTCAACTAAAACCTTTAAAAGAAGAAAAAGTTCCTGAAAAATTACCAGTGACTTTGATTGTGGCTTTACCACGTCCCAAAGTTTTGCGTCGTTTAATTATGGATGCGGTTACATTGGGTGTGGATAAGTTAATCCTTATCCACAGTTATCGCGTGGATAAAAGTTATTGGCAAACTCCATTCTTACAACAGCTTGATCATTTTGTGACATTAGGCTTAGAGCAGGCAGGTGACACGATTGCACCTAAAATTGAGTTATATAAACGTTTTAAACCTTTTGTTGAAGATGTATTGCCGATCATGATCAGTGAACATAGTCCTGCTTATGTCGCACATCCTTATACAAATTTAAAAATGCCCTATGCGGTTGATCATTCATGTACGGTGATCATTGGACCTGAGGGTGGTTTTATTCCTTATGAAATTGATTTACTCATAAAAAACGGCTGCCAAGCGGTGAGTTTAGGCAACCGAATTTTAAGAACTGAAACCGCAATTCCCTATGTACTAGGACGTTTATTTAGCGCGACCTGAGTCGTTTTCATCTACAGATGGATCACCACGATAGACTTTGACTTCTTGAACTGGATAAGGAATTGAGATGTTATTTTCAGCAAAGGCATCCAATACCAATTCTTGAATTTCACTGATAGATGAAGCCGTGAGCACTTGACTGGTATCTACCCACCAACGCACGGTTAAATTCACAGAAAAATCAGCAAGTGCTGTTACGTTTACCGAGAAACCCGGTTGGCTTAAAATGCGTTGATCTTTATCTAATAATTTTAAAATAATGTCTTTGGCTTTTTGCACATCATCTTCATAACCAATACCCACCACAAACTCACAACGACGACGTGGATAGGCTGTATTTACAGTTACTGCACTGGTATAGACTGTCGCATTGGGAATTACGATACGACGACCATCTGGTGAACGGAGGAATGTCGCACGGATTTGAATATCTTCAACGGTTCCTTCCATGCCTGTGACGATAATGTCATCACCGATTTTAAATGGCTCAGAAATTAGAATCAGAATCCCTGAAAGTAAATTTTGGAAAATATCTTTAAATGCAAAACCGATTGCAACAGAACCAATCCCAAGAGCACTCATCAATTGACTTGGTGTAAAACCAGGGATAGCAATCACCATTGCGATCAAGAAACCAAAGAACATAATCGCAGTACTACCCACACGGTTCAAAACTAGAACCAAGTTTTGACGAGTATAGTTACGATTGGATAAGGTTTTACGGACAAAGAATTTAAACAGCTTAGACAATAACCAGAAAATGGTAATGACGACTAAAGCAATAGTTAAATAAGGCAGACGTTCCCAAAAACCATCTACAAATTTGTCGATCGTTGAGTAGGCATCGTTATATTTTGCAGTATGTTGAATCACGGATTGTGCCGTTTTTTCACCTGCAGATTGGATGAGTTGGGTGGTGTCTTGCGCGACCTCACTTAATTTATTTGCTTCTTCAGCCACTGTCGTGTCCAGTAAAATGATTGCAATATTTTGCCTGAAATTTCAAAGATGTTCAGCATTGATTACAGTTTTTCGTATAACTTGTAAACAAAGTTTAAACTTGTCATTTAATCATTCACATTGATCAATCATCTTCTTACTTAAAAGGCTTTCAGAAATTTAAAAATATTGTGTGCCTTTTTGAATAATTTCATGAGGTTGTTCAAGTTCACCTGAACCCATCATAAACGAAATCACACTCGCAGAAGCAAATAGCCCAAGTACAAAGAAAATGATCATTAACCACGCAACAATTTTTTCAATAAAAGCTGATGAACGTGGGTGTCCAAAACGATTGGCATGTTGTTCACCGCGTGCTAAAAGCAGATAAAGCAATGTAAAAAATTGAATAATCGGAATAAAAAGTAAGAGGCTGAGCCAGCCAGACTTATTACGATCATGGAAACGACGAATAATAATGACAGCCAATCCATAAAGATAAAAACAGCTGAGAAATAAATAAGCAATTTCACCCATTCCAGAAATTGAGGTCATCGCATGCTGGCTGAGATGTAAGTTATTTAAATTAAGCACGCCAAAAAAGACGCTCAGGGCAACTGCTATAACGGACACTAAAATGTGAAGTAATCCAAACCACGCAATATAACTGAGGCGATTGAAACGCCCATGTATTGAAAGAGGATGGTCTGCTTTGGGAGAGGTTTTTTTTGAAAAAAAAGTTGAGGCGTGTTGCGTTGACATATAGAAGTTGTCCAGATCAAGAAATTCGGTAAGGAAATGTTTTTTTCTGAAAAAAGACATATGCATGTACCACAACAAATTATAAGATCAAAAATAGTACATAGATATTGAAAATTCGAATGTTTTGGCAAATGACTGAGCATTTTTCGATGGTTAAAGTGACGCCCGTGTCTACGACCAAAGCACAATTGTTAACCAAAATGAGCTATCGTAATACTGAACAGATGCAACAAATAAAATCAATAACGTAGGCATACATTCCGAGATGGAATGCAAAATTAAGGAAGTGATTATGAAAGAAATCTATCCAGTTCCAGAACAATTTGTAAAAACAGCAAGAACCAATGAACAACAGTATTTTGAACGTTACCAACAGTCTGTAGAACATCCAGATGAATTCTGGGCAGAAGTAGCCAAAAAACTTGACTGGATTAAACCCTTCACACAGGTGAAGAATACCAGTTATGACCCAGATAATTTTAAAATCGAGTGGTTTGCTGATGGACAGTTAAACGTTAGTGAAAACTGTCTTGATCGTCATTTAAAAGAACATCCATTGAAACCCGCGATTATTTGGGAGGGGGATCATCCGTCACGCCATAAAATTATTTCTTTTGAAGAGTTGCATGATGAAGTCTGTCGTTTCGCCAATGTCTTGAAGAAAAATGGTGTCAGCAAAGGTGATCGTGTGGTGCTGTATATGCCAATGATTCCAGAGGCGGCGATTGCAATGTTGGCCTGTACCCGAATTGGCGCTGTGCATTGCGTGGTCTTTGGTGGTTTCTCACCAGATTCTTTGGCGAGTCGTATTGATGACAGTCAGGCAAAATTGGTGGTTACTGCTGACCAAGGGATGCGTGGTGGTAAAACCATTCCACTCAAAGAAAATGTCGATGCAGCCCTGCAACTGGAAGGTACATCATCGGTACAAAATATGATTGTGGTGCACCGCACAGGGCATCCGATTACGATGAAAGAAGGTCGTGATCTGTGGTATCACATGGAAATTATGACCGTCACGGATATTTGTCCACCTGAACCAATGAATGCGGAAGATCCACTCTTCATTCTGTATACCTCGGGTTCTACCGGAAAACCGAAAGGGGTGTTGCATACCACAGGTGGCTATCTGACCTATGTAAATTCAACTTTCCGTGAAGTTTTTGATATTAAACAGAATGATGTGTTCTGGTGTACAGCAGATGTTGGCTGGATTACGGGGCATTCTTATGTTGTATATGGCCCATTATCCAATGGTACGACCACAGTGATGTCCGAAGGTATTCCGCAATATCCAAGCTGGGCACGTACAGGGCATATTGTCGATAAACACAACATCACCATTTTATATACAGCGCCAACTGCGATTCGCGCGATGATGCGTGAGGGTGATGCCTATGTCCGTGAAAGTGACCGTAGCAGTTTACGTCTATTAGGCACTGTGGGTGAGCCGATTAATCCTGAAGCATGGAATTGGTATTACACGGTTGTTGGTGAAAGCCGTTGTCCAGTTGTAGATACATGGTGGCAAACTGAAACAGGCGGTATTTTGATTTCCCCACTTCCTGGTGCTACAGCGGTTAAACCAGGCTCTGCAACACGCCCTCTATTTGGCGTACAGCCAGCTTTGGTCGATGCAGATGGCAATGAACTTGAAGGTGAGGCTGAAGGGAATTTGATTATCAAAGATTCTTGGCCTGGGCAGATGCGAACCATTTGGGGCGACCCTGCACGTTTTATCGAAGCCTATTTTGCGACCTACCCAGGAAGTTATTTTACAGGTGATGGGGCACGCCGTGATAAAGACGGATACTACTGGATCACAGGGCGAGTCGATGATGTGCTGAATGTTTCAGGGCATCGTTTAGGAACGGCTGAAATTGAAAGCGCTTTGGTGGCGCATGAAAAAGTCGCTGAGTCTGCCGTCGTTGGTATGCCACATGATATTAAAGGTCAGGGCGTTGCTGCTTATGTCACTTTGCAGGCAGGTGAAGTTGAAACGGAAGAATTGCGTCAGGAACTGGTGGCATGGGTACGTAAGGTTTTGGGTCCTGTTGCGACCCCAGATGCCATTTATTGGGCGCCATCATTGCCAAAAACCCGTTCTGGTAAAATCATGCGCCGTATTTTGCGTAAGATCGTTGCCAATGAGCTGGACAGTCTGGGAGATACCTCGACACTGGCAGACCCGAGTGTGGTGGATCAGTTGATTAAAGAAGTGCAGGCGAATAGTTGATTTGACGATTGGTTTTCACCTCTCTCTAACTCTCTCCTAAAAGGAGAGAGGGCTCCTCATGATTAATATAAAAGTTAAATACCGTTTGCTTCAGGCTAGCGGTATTTTTTTGTGTGGCTCAGTATTTTCAAAATAGTGCATAAGCACAGCAGGCATTCAGATAAAGCAGTTCAGGATGATCTGCTAAGCTAAAAATATTGAAAATAAGGACAGTCACATGAATGCGCCACAGGCTTTAAACCAATCTCCCCTCGTTGCTCAACGACTGGCTGAGCAATTTGCGCAGACTGCGGCAGAAAGAGACAAGACAGGGGGCAATCCAAAGTATGAACGTGATCTGATTCGTCAAAGTGGTTTGCTTGGACTGTCTATTCCTACGCAGTATGGTGGACAAGGGGCTGATTGGAAAACCATTTTCCAAACCATCCGAACTATTGCACAAGTCGATAGTTCATTGGCGCATGTCTATGGTTTTCACCACTTGTTGATTGCGACAGTGCAATTATTTTCCCAGCCTGAGCAATACGCAAAATGGTTTGAAGATACGGCTAAGAATAATCTGTTCTGGGGCAATACCTTAAACCCATTGGATCGACGGACTACAGCAACTCAAATCTTAGAGAATGAATATATTTTTCAGGGTGATAAAAGTTTTTGTTCAGGTTCGATCGATTCAGATATTTTGCTGTGTTCAGGTTTTAATGAAGCAGGGAAATTATTGATTGGGGTGATTCCCACTGCGCGTCAAGGCGTAAGTTTTTTAGGTGATTGGAACAATATGGGACAGCGCCAAACCGATAGTGGTACAAGCCATTTTGAACAGGTCAAAATTTCCAAAAATGAATTGTTACTCAACCCAGGCCCTTTAAGTACACCGTATTCAAGTTTACGACCTTTGATTGCACAACTGATTTTTGTGCATTTATTTTTAGGGGTGGCTGAGGGAGCATTTGAGCTTGCCAAAGAGACTGTGCAAAGTCAGAAAGCATGGTCAAAATCGTTGGCTAAAAATGCAGTGAATGACCCATTTACCCAAAAGCATTTTGCTGAATTTTATGTGCAGCTTGAAAGTGTACGCTTACTTGCCAATAAAGCCGTGGAAAGCTTGCAGAATGCGTGGAATGTAGGTGAGAATTTAACAGCAGAACAGCGTGGGCAGGTATCTGTTGCGATTGCCACTGCAAAAATTGCAGCGACCAATACTTCACTGTTTGTGACGCAGAATATTTTCCAAGTGATGGGTGCGAGAGCCACGACAGCCAAACTGAATTTAGATCGTTTTTGGCGTAATGTACGCACACAGACTTTGCATGATCCGATTGATTATAAATATCAGGAAGTGGGTGAGTGGGTGCTGACAGGAAAAGTGCCTGATCCAAGTTTTTATTCTTAAATGCCCTATCTCAGTCGAAAAACCTCATTCAATGCAATGAGGTTTTTTTATTTAACATACTGAAAGATATAATCATATAGAGTAGATTAAAAAATAAGAGTGAGAAGAATGAAAACTTGAGTGGAAACAGCATGGATTTGTACCAAGCAATTTTAGATTTTAGCCATCAGCATATTGATGATTTAAAGCAGAGTTATACGTGGGAAATTAATTTAGAACATCTTCCTGTTGATCTGAGCTTGAGTGGAAATAATATCTACGAACAAAATATTTCACTGCGTCATCAGCTTCATCATGCCTTTTCTGTCGCGACGGATTTTGAAGAAAAATATAAAATAATCAGGTGGTACATTTATCATTGGGGTGGAGTGAAAGCCAACAGTGACAGCACATTGACTGAATATAGCCAAAGCTCACCTGAAATTTTGATTTTAAAAGGAGCGGATGGCATTGCGTCTTGGTCAAAAGCTTTGTCGGTGATCGACCCTGTACGTTACGCAATTTATGATGCTCGTGTTGCCATGTCGTTGAATGCTTTGCAAGTGATATATGCTGTCGATTTACCGCAATATTTTCCACCCTTGAAAGGGCGGAATACCTTAATTAATTTTTTCCAAGCTAAACTACAAACGACTTTTTTACAGTGGAATAAAGCCAATACTCAAACTTTTTATCAAGAATATTTAGCTTTATTACAGCAAATCGCTGATCAATTTTCAGAAAATGTGACGCGACATGAAATTGAAATGTTATTGTTTGCACATGCAGATGAATTAAGTTTTCAGGCTGCGGCAAAGCTCACTCATTTTAAAACAATTTAAAAAAGCTTAAATTGAAAAAGGGTTAGAAAAAAATCCCTCAAGCCGAGTCATGAGGGAAAACTAAAAACCTTATTTTTGATTATTTATTGTTATTTTCTAAGCACATCCTTTAAGCGGATTTTGCTGTAATTTGATTCTTTTGAGCCTCCTCTAATTCACGAACAAGAGGCAACACCTTTTCCCCAAAATATTCGACTTCTTCAATAAAATGTAAGAAACCTGAAAGAACTAAATCCACACCGACACTTTTTAATTCAACAATACGTTCAGCAATCTGTTGTGGTGTGCCAATTAAGTTGGTTTTGAAACCATCGTTATATTGCACTAAGTCTTCAAAAGTAGATTTTGCCCAATTGCCTTCTCCTTCTTTAGAGGCTGCACCTGCTTCACGGGTCGCATCACCAAAGGCATTCACAGCTTCAACATTGGCTTTGGCAATGATTTCTTGTAGTACAGCTTGTGCTTCTTCTTCAGTGTCACGGGCGATAATAAAAGCATTTACGCCAATTTTAACTTGATGATTATTGGCTTTGGCTTTTTCACGAATATCATCAATTTGCTTTTTCAATTCAGCAGGAGTATTGCCATTGGTAAAGTACCAGTCAGAAACACGAGAAGCCATGTCACGTGCAGCACGTGAACTACCGCCTTGGAAAACTTCAATATGTGGTTTTTGCACAGGTTTTGGCTTTAAGGTGTAGTCTTTAAACTGGTAATATTTACCATCAAAGCTGTAGTTATCCGTCGTCCAGATGCCTTTTAAGGTACGGATAAATTCTTCAGAACGGACATAACGCTCATCATGTTCAGGCCAAGGCTCACCAATGGCATCAAACTCGCCACGGAACCAGCCACTCACGACATTGATCGCCACACGTCCATTGGTTAAGTAATCAATGGTTGCCAATTGTTTGGCAGCGAGCGCAGGCTTCCAAGGACCTGGCAGAATTGCCGCAATGACTTTTAATTTTTCAGTTTTTGCTAAAAGTGCATGACTGAAACTTACCGATTCATGTTGATTCTCAGCACCATAACCTGCGGTAAAACGAATTTGCGTCAGCGCATATTCAAAACCACTTTTTTCAGCAGCTTGCGCCAAACGCACATTGTAGTCATAGCTCCAGTCGGTACGTTGCTCAATATTACTCACAACTAAGCCACCACTGACGTTGGGAACCCAGTAGGCAAATTTAATTGAATTTTGGTCTGTGGAAGTAAATTGTTTTTGTGACATGTGATGACCCTCTATTTTTATTATCTATATACGAGGTTGCGCTTAGGCAACCTGTGTTTTCGGTGTTTTAGATTTGGCATGTAAACGAGATTCAGCAGCATCTAAGTTGGGAATTGCTGCGGATGGAAGCACTTCCTCTTGCTCAATTTGTTTGTTAATGCCTAAGTTCTGGTTCGCTTGTTCAGTCTTCGCTTTCACGACTTCTGCGCGTTGACCTTTGGCAGGTGCCCACTCTAAAATAGGTAATGCACGAGCAACCGCAAGCGTAATCCGATCACGTAAAAACTCGCTGTGAATGGTGTATTCAGGCGTGAAGTCACGATCTGTGGCATAGACACCAATTGGTAAAGTCTGCGCCTGGAAGAAGCTGAACAATGGGCGTAACTGATGCTCAAGTACTAAAGCATGACGGTCTGAACCACCTGATGCAGCCAATAATACTGGTACATCAACAAGTGCAGTTTGTTCAACAAAGTCAAAGAAATGTTTAAAAAGACCTGTGAATGAGGCACGGTAAACAGGTGTTCCCACAATTAAAGCATCGGCTGCTTCTACGGCAGCTAAATCATCTTGGACACGTTGAGGCAATTGATTACGATAAATTGCACCACCGAGTAAATGTCCAATTTCACTGAATTTAATGAAATGTACATTGATTGGTGTTGCTTCACCCAGCTCATCCAAAATCGCCTGAACAAGTGCTTCGGTTTTTGAAGGGTTATTTAAGCCACCAGATACAGCGACAATATTGAGTGGCTTTTGTTGGGTATAAAAAGACATTTTTGCAACCTAATAAATTAAATCTCGGAATGCCTTTTATTTATCTATATCTGCCTATTGCTGTAAAATAACGAAAAAAAAATTGGTTATCATTTTTTGAGATAAATGAGAAATTGCTGAAATAAGTAACGAATGATCAAATTAAGTGTTTGAAGCTAAATATTATTCGTAATTAGAATAACTAATTCTTTTTAAAATATTTATTTTATATGTAAATGTGATATTTAAATCTCAAATTTGAGTAATAACATAAAAAGTGTAGGGAATTTTCATTAAAGCCAACAAATCATTTAAAAATTCGTTAATATTTCCGTATCCTAAATACTAATAGTACGGTTAGAATGGAATAACTGTGCTAGAGATCTCTCGCTTCGCTTATGAATATTTTAATCGTTGATGATCATCCACTGTTTCGCCATGCGCTCATTCAGGCGGTTCGCTATAGCTTGCCACAAGCTCAAATCAGTGAAACTGCGGCTGTAAATGAATTTTATGAACGTTTGGAAAATGGTCCAGAACCAGATCTAGTCTTATTGGATTTGAACTTACCCGGTGCATCAGGTTTCTCTGCATTGGTACACGTTCGTGCGCAGTATCCATCGATTCCGATTATTGTGGTTTCTGCACATGAAGAAGCATCTATTATCCAGCGTGCGATCGCACATGGCGCGATGGGCTATATTCCAAAATCAGCACATCCAAGTCATATCGGTGAAGCGATTCGTCAGGTTTTAGAAGGTGATATTTGGTTACCGCCAAATTTACCTGCTGCCAACATGAATTTTGACCCGCGTGCGGCAGATGAAACAGCTTTGGCTGAACGTATTCAATCTTTAACACCTCAACAGTTCCGTGTGTTGATGATGGTGGCGGAAGGTTTACTGAATAAGCAAATCGCCTATGAACTTGATGTTTCTGAAGCAACGATCAAAGCACATGTTACGGCAATCTTCCGTAAGCTCGGCGTACAAAATCGTACTCAAGCCGTATTAGCCATCAATGCTTTAAATATTGAAGAGAAGAAAGTTTAATTGCTTATCATTTTGAGTAGTTTATTTTGACCTAGCTTGAATGCTGAAAAGAAATAAATGACGACAACTGCAAAATGATTGAAGATTTAAAAAGCGTGTATGGAGCTATACACGCTTTTTTGCTTTTATGAACACTTAAAAATAGGCGTATACTGATTCTATCTCATGAACAATGATGGCTGAAATGTCTGAGTCTACGCCTTATATTGAGTATGGTACAAAACCTTTTATCGCGATTCTCCTGTCGCTGTTCTTAGCAGGATTTGCTGTATTTTCATCATTGTACTGTGTGCAACCGATGATGCCATTCTTAGCAAAATTCTTCCACGTCACACCGACCCACAGTAGTTTTCCGCTGTCATTCTCAACCATCGCTTTGGCACTGGGTTTACTATTTGCAGGACTGATTTCAGATCGTTTTGGTCGAAAACAAATCATGGCAATCTCGCTATTCTCTACGGCAATATTATTATTGATCAGTTCATTTTTGCCTTATTGGGAAGTTTTCCTTGCGACTCGAATGATGGTCGGACTGGCTGTAAGTGGTGTCGCATCTGTTGCGATGACTTATATTGGGGAGGAAATTGCCCAGAAAGATGTCGGTTTTGCCATGGGCTTGTATATTTCAGGCACTGCGATTGGCGGAATGGGTGGGCGTTTAATTGCGGGGGTATTGCTGGATTATATTTCTTGGCAAACAGCTACCATGATCATTGGTATATTAAATTTATTGATCGCCATTACTTTTTATCTCGCACTACCAGCTTCAAAACATTTCACATCTTATCCAATTCAATTCTCTCGTTTTATTGAGTCTTTTAAGAAAAATTTGTCTGACCCTAAACTTAGATTACTGTTCATCGAAGGTTTTATTCTTATGGGCTGTTTTGTGACAGTCTTTAATTACATGAGTTATCACCTACTGGAAAAACCATTTGAACTTTCACAAACATGGATTGGTTTGATTTCGATTGCTTATTTATCTGGAATTTATAGTTCACCACGTGCCGCCAGTTGGAGTCGTAAGTTTGGTCGGGATAAAGTTTTGATTGCCATGTTTCTAACGATGATTCTTGGTTTATGGATCATGTTAATCCCATCATTAACAATGATTTTGATTGGTTTATTGATCTTTACTTTCTCTTTCTTTGCAGCACATTCCACTTCAAGCAGTTGGGTGTCGGTACAGTCCTTACAATATCGTGCTGTCGGTTCTTCCCTATATTTATTCTGCTATTACTTGGGTTCAAGTTTCTTAGGTAGTAGTAGTGGTTTGGTTTGGGAAAATTACGGATGGTTTGGATTAACCGTGACCATTACATGTATTTTGTGTGTTGGTTTATGGGTCGCGTTTAAATTAAAGCAAATGCAGGAAATATCTAAATAAAAACAGTGAATTGATCAGCTTACAATTCACTATTCCCTCGATTTGCTAATTTTTAAGATTCTGTTGAATAAATTCAATGCTGCTTTTTTTCAGTTGTTCCAAGGCTTCTGCTTCAACAGGATAATGTCCACCTTTTGGTAACATGACGACTTGATGTGGAACAGACAATTGTTTGAGTACAGGTTGGCTCAGTTCTAAGGGTGTCCAATGGTCTTCAGCGGGTTGAGTCAATAAAACAGGGCATTGCGTAAAATTTGAGATTTCATATTTTGGTCGATAATTCATATAACTATTTAAAAACTTAATCGACATGGTATTTCCTGCCGAAGTTTTGTCATTGAGCATGATTTTCAATGCTTCTTTATCATTGCTTAAAGCATACATCTTAGAAACCAATGACATCGGTAAAGCAATATTGCCGATAGGCGTCTTTGCACTCAGTTTCATACTTGGCAAAGTCATTGAACTAAGTGGGCTAAAGCGCATTGTCCCTTTTTTGACTGCTAAATTTCTTTGATCGAGAAAGGTCATTCCAATAATGCCTTTTACATTTTTATTCTGCATCGCTACATGTAAGGTCAGCATTCCTCCAGCAGATAAGCCGTATAAGAATATTGGACGTGAATCTTTTTCCGCTTCTGTATCAACAAAGTCACTGACCAATTGAACCCAATCTTCATAGCGTATTTTACTTTTTTTAGGATATTGACTGAGTCCATAACCGATTAGATCAAGAGACATGGTTTCATAACCTGCCTGAGCCAGTGGATGACCGAGGACTAAGCTCATTTGACGACCATTGGTTCCCACACCATGTAGTAAAATCACTTTAGCAGGTGAATTGGGGCGCGGGTAGTAATCGACATGAACTTGGTTCTCTTTCCATTGCCAAAAGTATTCTTGTGGTAACTGATCTTGGGTTAAACGATAATTTTCTGGCATGCGATCTTGTAATTCTTTCCATGCTTTTTGTTCAGCATAAGACTGTTCTTTTGCTGCATGTGCAGAAATAAAGCTTTGTAAGAACACCAGTATGGAGACGATAAATCTTTTTATTGGCATCAGTCATCACCTATTTATTTTGTCTATACAATAAATAAAATGGCACAAAATGGATTGACAATTGGGACAAACATCACATTTTAATGGTCAATATTTAGACTATGAAATTGATTTTTAATTTGATTTAAAACCACCATTTGTCGGTTTTTTGAATTTCTTAGGAGTCATATTCTACATTTTAAAAATTAGGTTGTTTTTTAATCAATGAAAATGAATTCAATTCATGGTAAAATGATCAACTTTCATCTTAGATCTCTCCCGATCGCCAACCGCCAATCGAGAAATTCAACATGTCGACCGCTTATACTGCTCAGACTGCGCCTACTGCGTTGTTTGATTATGACAAATATTGGGCATCGTGCTTTGAACCAGCACCTTTTTTACCCATGTCACGCGAGGAGATGGATCAGCTCGGTTGGGACAGTTGTGACTTTATTTTAGTCTGTGGTGATGCCTATATTGATCATCCATCGTTTTGTTCAGGCATCATCGGTCGTACTTTGGAAGCGCAAGGTTTCCGTGTTGGTATTATTGCGCAACCTGACTGGACATCGGCTGAAGCATTCAAAGTTTTAGGCAAGCCGAATATTGCCTGGGGTGTGACCGCGGGCAATATGGATTCGATGATCAACCGTTATACGGCTGACCGTAAAATCCGTTCTGATGATGCGTATTCTCCAGATAATCAACCGAATAAACGTCCAGACCGTGCTGCGACGGTGTATTGTCAACGTTGCCGTGAAGCATTCCCTGATGTGCCTGTTTTACTCGGCGGGATTGAAGCATCTTTGCGTCGTATTGCGCATTATGATTACTGGTCAGACAAAGTCCGTCGCTCAGTATTGATGGATTCTAAAGCCGATCTGTTGATGTACGGGAATGGCGAGCGTTCTATCGTTGAAGTGATGCATCGCCTTGCCAAAGGGCAAAAAATCCATGAAATCACCGATGTTCGTGGTACTGCATTTATTGTTAATAAAAATAACCGTGCTTCAAAAGCACACTTCGTTGAAATTGCATCGAATGATGTTGATTCGATTGGTCGTGTAGATCCAATTATCAACCCCTATGTGATGACTGAAGATCTAGATGGTTGTGAAATTGAACAGGGCAAAGGCAATTCTTTAACGCAGTATCAAAACTTCCAGAAAGAACTGGTTGCCAATCCGATTGTCCGTGAAGGCGACAATCTGGATGAAAATACCCAAATCGTGCAGCTTCAACCTGCATCGAAAGCGATTAAACACAAATTGCCTCCACGTGAGTTGGCAGTAATTCGATTACCAGCTTTTGAAGAAGTATCACAAGATCCTGTTTTATATGCACATGCCAACCGTATTCTTCATCTTGAAACCAATCCTGGTAATGCGCGTGCAATGGTGCAGAACCATGCGGGGCGTGATGTATGGCTGAATGCACCACCGATTCCATTGACCACTGAAGAAATGGATTATGTGTTTGACTTGCCTTATGCACGTCTGCCACATCCTGCTTATGGTGAAGCACGTTTCCCTGCATTTGACATGATCAAATTCTCTGTGAATATCATGCGTGGTTGTTTTGGTGGTTGTACGTTCTGTTCGATTACAGAGCATGAAGGTCGTATTATTCAGAACCGTTCGGAAGAATCGATTCTACGTGAAGTGGAAAAAATCCGTGATACCGCACCAGGTTTTACAGGCATCATTTCGGACTTAGGTGGTCCAACGGCAAATATGTACCGTCTGGCGTGTAAAGATCCTGAGATTGAAAAGAACTGTCGTAAACCATCCTGTGTATTCCCAGGTGTGTGCCAGAATTTGCATACCGATCATGCACCATTAACACAGTTATACCGTAAAGCACGTGCATTAAAAGGCATCAAAAAGATTCTGATTGGTTCAGGGTTGCGTTATGACCTTGCAGTTTTGAACCCTGAATATGTCAAAGAATTGGTACAGCACCATGTCGGTGGTTATTTAAAAATTGCGCCCGAACATACCGAAAAAGGTCCATTGTCGAAGATGATGAAACCTGGTATCGGGACCTATGATCGCTTCAAACAGATGTTTGATCGTTACAGTAAGGAAGCAGGTAAAGAACAGTATTTAATTCCGTACTTTATTGCAGCGCATCCGGGGACGACCGAATACGACATGATGAATCTGGCGATTTGGCTGAAAAAGAATGGTTTCCGTGCTGATCAGGTACAGACTTTCTACCCATCGCCAATGGCAACAGCAACAACCATGTATTACACAGGTAAGAACCCGCTGGCAAAAGTGGCGCGTTATACTGAAAATGTCGACATCGTGAAAGGTGATAAGCGTCGTCGTATTCATAAAGCCTTCCTGCGTTATCATGATCCGAACAACTGGCCTTTGTTACGTGAAACCCTGAAAGAAATGGGGCGTGCCGATCTTATTGGGAACTCGAAACAGCATTTGATTCCGACTTATCAGCCTGCGGGCAGTGCAGAGGGTCAGTATCAATCTGCGCGTAAGAAAAATTCAACGGTGGATGGCGATTCACAAAAGCGTAATGGTGAACAGGGTAAACGCACTAAAGCTGCTCAAGGTCAGTCACGTCCATCGAATACCAAAAAGCGTCCTGAACGTGGTCAAATTCTGACGCAACATACAGGTTTACCACCTCGCGAAACAGGTGATAAAAAACCGTTTGGTGGAAAGGGTAATGGAAAATCTAAGCCGAAGCATAGAGCTTAGGTTTTGAGATAATAGTTGATTGAAGAGGATGCGGAAGCATCCTTTTTATTTTTATAAAATAATCAATTGAATAGTCTAATTAGAAGTAAAATTTCAGTACAAACCTAGATCGATTAATGAATAATCTAATCTGTGGATAAGTCATTGCAAAACTGTTGAAAACTTTAGTACAGAAAAAACACAATAATTTTATGTAAATTGTCGAACAATCATACTAAAGTTACGACAGAGCGTGTTGTATTCCGTATAGAGAAACGGTATAAAAGTACTGAACACATTCATTTTTTTCAATAATCAGTGAATAAAATGAATGTTGGTTCAAATTATAAATTAAAACCGTGGTTTAATCGAATATTTAGAATAATGAATATCGATTTTTAGTGAACGATTAAAACATTAAACTGAATGGGAAAGTATCTATAGATACATAAAATTGGTTTTTTTAAGAACCATACTATAAAAAAGAAATAAGGAACATCAACAATGGACATGATCATTGTCGCAAGTTTGGTATTACTTGCTATTGTGACTGGCGTTGCTTATAAAGGACTAAAAAATAAGCAACAGACAGATAGTGCTTTACGCAGAAGAGCTGTATTTAACTCGCATGAACAAATGACTTTTACTCGTCTAAAAGAAATATTACCAGAAGCGAATATTCTGGCGCATGTTTCATTTGATGCATTACTCACAACCAAATATTTGCATACACGTCGCAAATATCAGCAAATGTTTGCTGATTTTGTGGTGTTAGATAAAGATTGTAAAGTTTTGGCGGTGATCGCCCTAGACGATGTTAACTCGGTGAAGCGTTCTACAAGAAGTCGGTATGAAGATGCCCTGTTACAATCGGCAGGCTATCGTGTAGTACGTTATATGGGTATTCCTGAATATCAATATTTACGTGAAGATTTTCTTTCAGAGTTTTCTGAGATGAGTCGCCCTCAATTGATGGAAGAGCAGACTATGGGGAAGTTTGATCTTTACGCGAATCGTGATTCACGTGTTTTTGGATAAGTGTTGAGTTCCTATAAATACGCAATAAAAAATGCATGTTTTTACATGCATTTTTTTGCTTTAAAACAAATGAATTGATTCAAATGATTGAACAATTAAGGCTTTACAGCAACGACAGTCAGTTCAACCAACACATTGGGATCATACAGTTTAGCTTCTACACAAGTCCGTGGTAAGGCTTCAATATCAGATACCCATGCATCCCAAACCTCATTAAACGCGGCATAATCTTTTTCAATGTCTTTTAAATAAATCGTCACTGACATGATATGACTTTTATCTGTGCCTGCATCTGCCAAAAACTGGTCAATAATGTCGAAAGTCTGTTGAGTTTGACCTTTAATGTCTAAGCTAAAATCACTAGCCAATTGACCAGCCAAGTGAATTAAATTTCCTGAAATTGCAATTTCAGAGAAACGTTTTGTAACATGCAGACGTTGTACAGTCATAATCATTCCCAAATTTTATCTTGTGTTCAAGTTTACGTGATCATGAATGATCTGCACATCTGGTTTTTCAGACTTTGTGTTATGTGTTGGTGAATGTATCGATACGGATCAATATTTTGGATTGAAAAAAAATTAAGCAGTTCTGTTTGGGGCAGATGATCAAATTGCCCAAATTTAAAAATTGAATTCTTGCGCTACGTAATTGAGTTAAACAGTACGCAATTGAACATTTTAAAGGACAAAGTTGTTGGATATTTTCTATGTATTGCTGTTTTTGAATGATGGATATATTCATTTTAAGACCTCTAGATTCAGAGTGATGATTAAAGATTTGATTAGAAAAATGATTGATGCAAAAAGTGGATGGTATGTACCATCCACAGGGGGCGATATGCCTATTGATGAGGTGTGTAAGGTTTAAGTTCACGCTCTGGTCGATTGCTGATTTGATACCAGTCGATATGACGAGTAATGAACATCACGACTGCAAGGACGACAAATGAAATGATTGAGCCGATCAAGAATGTTTTGCCTGAAGACTGCAATAACATGTACATGATGGCGTAGAGCGTACTAAGGATGATGCCGAACAGCATTGCAGGTTTAGCGCCTTTCATCACAAAGAACAGATACCACGTCATTAACCCCACGCAGGCAATACATGCCACTACATAGGCCCATGCAAAGGCATAATACTCACTGATTGAGAGTAATAGGACAAAGAAGATTCCTTGCGCCATTGCCACCAAAGAATATTGAATCGGGTGGATGCGTAAGCTTTTCAACACTTCAAATAGAAAGAAGCAACCAAAAGTAATGATGATAATGACGATACCGTATTTAATCGCACGGTCTGTTTGGGTGTAGACATTTACGGAATCTAAAAACTCGGTGCTTAAACCAATTTTCTGACTATTTTCGGATTCATATTCTGCGTTTTTGATGTAATTACCATCACTGAGTTGTCGGATACATTCATTGTTTTCACAGTTGATGAGTTTGTTTAAATTCTGGTGACCTAGCGCAATATTTTTCCATTGGGCAGTGAATTGTTGATGAGCACTGGTTTTTTCAAGCGGTAGATTTTGCCCTGAATATTTAGCATCAGCCCAATTGCCTTTGGCTTGATAAGTTACACTGCGACTGGTTGGAATGAGGGTAAATTTCCCTAAACCTGCTATTTTTGCATCTAAATCAAAGGCAAAACCATTTTGGATCGCAGAGATTAATTCTGGATGTTTCTGAGCCGAAATGCGCATAAAATCAAAACCAGTACTGTCATTGCCTTGAGGGCTCATTTCAAAGGCGTAGTTTTTATTAAGCATTTTCAATGTAGGCTGAGTTGCTAAACCACGTGGATCATGGATTGGGAAGAGGATTTCTGCTTTTTCCCATTGGTAGTTTTTATTTTCCAAGGTTGGTTTTTGGAAGATGCCTTTTGCCGTTAAATTGGCTTGGTAACTGATGGCACGGTAAATCGTGCGTTTATACTGATCATTTTTGACATCAAAATTGGATTGCCATTGAGTGCTATCCGCACTGACATACACCCAGTGTTCTTGCGTACATGCATGTGCAACTTTTTGCTCATCTAGGCAAGTCGTTTGTTCTAGGTAAGGGACACGGACATAAGGTGAGATAATGGTTTGTGGGCTGATATTATTTTGGGTGATTTCTTGTAGAAATGCTTTTTGGTAGCCTTGTCGTTCGGAAACAAGACTACTGATAAAGAATAAACCGACCCAAAAGAGGGCGACTAAAATCACGATGGCGATGATTTTGAGTGTAAGGAAGCTAGAGCGCATCACTGTTGTCCTGAATGGTTGTTTTTGTCAGGATTGAGTGTGCAAAATTGAAATGTGTTTTGTTTGCGTTAGGTTTGTGTTTTCTGTGAAGTTTGGGTGAAGTGTAATATTCTTCACGACAATGGATTTAGGGCAATTGAATATTGACCCTTACGCCTTGCTGATGTGGCTGAATGATTGAAATACTATTTTCCTGAATATTTTCAATCTGAATGTGTCCATGATGTTGTTTAATCACTTGTTTGGCGATGCTTAAACCAATGCCTGAACTGCGTTGTTGGCTAATCGGGCGAGGTAGTGAAAAATAAGTATCGAATACTTGAGACAGGGCATAGTCAGGGATCCATTCTCCCTCATTAAAAATAGTAAGCTCAATGTTTTGATCATTTTGAAGATGATGTGAACGGTGTAGCTGAATCAAAAGTTTGGCTGAATTTGCAGAGAAATCCAAAGCATTGTCAATAAGATTGATGATGACTTGCTGAATCCAAAAACGATCTGCATTCATCATACAATCAGGTTCAATATCTAATAAGCATTGAATTTTTTTTGTCTGAATTTGACTGGCATATTGGTCTAAAACCTGTTGAATCAGTTCAGATAAGTTGAAATTTTGAATCTCGATTTGGTGCTTTGATTTTTCCAAGCGTGTTAATAAAAGCATGTGATCAATTAAACTGCGTAGGCGATGACTTTGCTCATGAATGTGGGTGGCGAATTGTTGCTGATCATCTAGGGGCAAATCTTCTTTGAGCAGTTCAGCACTGGCTTGAATCGCCGTGAGTGGGCTTTTTAACTCATGCGTGAGCGTATTGACATAATGTTCAACATAGGCGCGATCTTCTAGTCTTTCACGCATATTTTCAACCGCTTGAGCGACCAGATTGAGTTCTTGGGCAGAACGGAAATGTGGAGTTTGATTGACAGGAGCCAGTGCTTGCGCATATTTCCGTACACGGTCGATACTATGTTTGAGCCAATAGGCGACCAAACTGGCAAGAAATAAGCTGATTAAAGTAATCCATGCTGCTTGACGAATCAGTTGATTTTCAGCACGTTGAATATAGGGTTGCACGGAAATATTTGGCTTACCAATACTGACCACACCGATGAGTTTATTGTGTTGATTGACTTGATAATAAATCGGTGCAGCAATAAACATGATGCTGTTGCTACTGCCCAAATCATTGCCTTTGACATCATAACTACGCGTGGAACGCACGCCGTATTTTCCTCTCAATGTGAGGTAGACATCATTCCACTGTGAATAATCTTGTCCTGTTGCAATCCCTTGTGAATCATAGATCACAATACCTTTTTCATCGGTAATATAAATTTGCTGATTGATCTGATCTTTGTTGTGTTGCCAAATATTGGCATTGAGCTTTCGTTTTAGTGCTTTCTGAATTTTCTCATCAAATTGGGGCGTGCTGACCTTATTTTCATAGACATCTTCAGCCACCAACATAGCGATGATATTGGCATTTTCAGCTAAGGTATCTTCAACTACTTGGCGTACATTGGGTTTAACTTGCTGGTTGAAGGTATAAGACATAAACCATAGACCGAGCAGGATAATCAGCCCGAAGAAAAACCAGATACGGATGAAGATAGACATGTTTTAACTCAGCTTTTTCAAGCTATAACCAAAACCACGATGGGTTTCAATCGGGTCTTGTTCAGGTGCAATCTGTTTGAGTTTATTGCGAATGCTTTTGATATGCGTATCGACGGTTCGTTCTAAACTGTGCTCAGGATGTTCCCACACATGATCCATCAGTTGTTGTCGGCTAAATACTTGCTCAGGATGTTGAATCAACAATTTGAGTAAACGATATTCATAACGAGTCAGTTGTAGGGCGGTGTTTAAATATTGGATGCGTAATGATTCATCGTGACATTGCCATATTTCAGCATTTTGAACATTGGAGTCTTGTAATTCGGTATGAATAATTACATCAACTTTGCTTTGTTGTAATTGGTTTTGAATTTCCATTCTACGCCAAATGGCTTTGATACGAGAGACAATTTCTCGTGAACTAAAGGGCTTGGTACAATAGTCATCTGCACCAATTTCCAAACCGACAATACGGTCAATTTCATCATCCCGCGCAGTTAAAAACAGAAGAGGGGTATGATTGAATTGACGAATTTTTTTACACACTTCAAAGCCATTTAAGTCAGGTAAACCAACATCTAAAATAATAAAATCAAAAGCTTGTTGTTGAATATAATCAATCGCTTGAAGCCCTGTATTTGCCCAAGTCACTTGCCACTCTTCACGTTCTAGTGCATAGCGCAAAGGCATCAGGATTGCAGCATCATCTTCGACACATAAGATCTGTTTTTTATTATTCATCGTGATTTAAACTTTGATTTAAATAAGAGCAACTGCGTTTGAGTGTACTGAAATTGACGTATTTAGGCGAATGATTTAAGTGAAGTTTAGGTGAACTTTGATTGTTTGGGTTTATTGAACAGAATATGAATTTGAAAATTTTGCGAGGAGTTTTGAAAGGGCAGTATACCCATGTGAATTTCTGAGCGCCCTGTAATATTCGGATTTGATCGTCACGCCAATCACAGGACAGCAAATCAAAAGTATTGGTGACTTTTGAGATCTCGACAAAACATGGGTAATGTAGTGCGTGGAATAGATTACTCTAATTTTGAGCAAATAGGGTTAAGTATTTAGTCGAACAAGGTTTCTTTGGTTGTAAAGTGATCAATACTCAAGAAGGTTATTGATATTACTTAGCTTATTGTTATTTTAAATTGTGTGTTTAGGTAAATGAGAAATAAAAAAAGATGCCGAAGCATCTTTTATTTTATTCATAGATTCAAAGTATTAGCGTTTCACTACGATTGAATCAATACCGCTATGTTGCAGCGTTTGTTGTGCAATCACGGCTGCATTTTGCGAGTCATAAGGTCCTGAAATCACGCGGTACCACGTTTTCCCACCTTCTGAACTTTGTACCACGTCGGCAGATAGACCATTCAAAATGATTTCAGCACGACGAGCATCAGCCGCATCAGGGTCATCATAACTACGAACTTGTAGAATATATTCAGGTTGTACGGGCGCAGTAGGTTCAGCATTGACACCTACATCGACATCATTTGTCTGAGATGGTGCTTCAACAATCACAGGCTGTTGCTGAGTTTGAGTTTCAGGTACAGCTTGTTGAGGGATTGGCGTCACTTGTTGTTGAGGTAGAAGGTCATAGAAACGATAGTCTTTGTTAGTATCTTCTTGATAATGCTCAGAAGTAACTTCATTTCTAGGTTGAACAGGTGCCCAAGGTTTCCAGAGTAGCAAGGCTACGCCAAAACTTAACACGATTAATACGACCACAAGTAAGCCTAACCATTTAGGAATTAATGGCTGTTTCGGCTTTGTCGGTCTTTCAGATACACCGCGTTGCGTTTTTCCAAACACTTGGAACCCTCTTATTCTTTATTTTTAACATCAAGCTAAAGCATAAGTTTGCTTTAGCTTGATGTAAAGTAATGATTTATTACTTTGTTAGACACTTCTGATATTGAGGCTTTTAGTCATGCACACATTGTATGCTGACTTTGAGTCAAGCTCTCGTCTTGCGAGCATGTAAAGCGATGTTTTGCTTACATGCTTTTTACTTCGAGCTCAGCTCTCGTCTTGCGAGTATGTAAAGCGATGCTTTACATACTCTCAGGCGCAGACACACCCAATAACTCAAGACCATTGCGTAAAACTTGCTGTACATTCACAGAAAGCAATAAACGCGCTTGAGTTAAATCAGCATCATCACCTAAAACTTTATTTTCGTTGTACCAACCGTGGAATAAAGCAGCCAATTCTTTCAAGTAGTTACCCACTTGATGCGGTTCAAAGTTATTTGCAGCACGAACAACAATTTCAGGATAAGCCGCAAGCTTCGCCAAAATCTCAGTTTCAGCATCAAGATCTAATTTCGCTGCAAATTGACGTGCATTTGCTGCTTCAAATTGAAGCCCTGTCGTTGTCGCTTTTTCTAACATACGGCAAATACGTGCATGTGCATATTGGATGTAATACACAGCATTATCTTTACTTTGTGAAACAGCTAAATCTAAGTCAAAATCAATGTGTTGTTCAGACTTACGCATTACATAATAGAAACGCGCAGCATCATTACCCACTTCTTTACGAAGATCGCGTAAAGTTACGAATTGACCTGAACGAGATGACATTTGTACCATCTCACCGCCACGCCATAAACTCACGAATTGAACTAATAGTACAGTGAGTTTTTTAGAGTCATAGCCCATTGCATCAATCGCAGCTTTAACACGTGCGATATAGCCGTGGTGATCTGAGCCCCAAATATCCACAAGGTCAGTATAACCACGTTGTAATTTATTCAAATGGTACGCAATATCAGACGCAAAATAAGTGGTTTGACCATTGCGACGTTTTACAACACGGTCTTTTTCATCGCCAAATTCAGTCGATTTAAACCAAATATTGCCGTCTTTTTCGTATAAGAAACCACGTTGATCAAGGGTTTGTAATGCTTCATCAATTTTGTCAGTCAGTGATTCTTCACTGAACCATTGATTGAAGGTTACACCAAACTCGCCTAGGTCATCTTTAATATCATCAAGAATGGCTTTTAAAGCAGCTTGTAGGAATACACGATAACCTGCGCCAATCAAAGTTTGAGAATTAAAAATCAAACCATCAATATGCTTTTCTTTATCGCCTGACAGAACCACTTTGTTACCATCGGCATCCAATTCTTCAGCATATTGTACATCTTCAGGCACGTCTTTATAGACATCAGCAACAGGGCGTACATAAGCGTCGCCATCTTTGTCGATAATGCTTTGTGCGATTTCTTTAACATAATCGCCTTGATAGGCATTTTTAGGGAAAACTAAAGTTTGCCCCGTCAATTCTAAATAACGTAAATAAGTTGAAGTCGCAAGTATGTCCATTTGACGACCTGCGTCATTGACATAATATTCACGGTCAACTTTAGCACCTGTTGCTTCTAGTAAGTTTGCAACAGTCATACCATACGCTGCACCACGACCATGCCCCACATGCAGGCTTGAAGTCGGGTTTGCAGAAACAAATTCAACTTGAATTTTCTTCGCAGCATTGGCTTGGGTTTTACCAAACTGATCTTTTTGCGCTTGGATTTGATCAAGTACCGTAAAGCGTTGATCTGCATTTAAAAAGAAGTTGATAAATCCAGGACCCGCAATTTCAGCTTTGGCAATATCAACCACTTCGGGCAGATTTGCTAAAATTTTCTCAGCAAGATCACGTGGCTTCATACCCGCAACTTTTGCACCCATCATGGCAATGTTAGAAGCGAAATCGCCGTGGCTTCGGTCTTTAGTTCGCGTTAAAACACTTGTGTTTTTCCAGTCAGATGGAAGAGTCCCTTCAGCTTGTAGGGATTGCACTGCATGATCGAGAGCTACTTGTATGGCCGTATTCATAATCTATAGAGAAATAAATGTCGCAGAAAAACGGTAAATATAGCAAATTTTGAGCCTCTTAGGTAAATGCATTTGTATAGAATAAAACTTATTCGATCATAAAAATGCACTTACTCGGCTTTTTGACGGATTGTGTGGTGATTTATAGAGAAGTGAATCACTTCTAGAATGATTAATTGATGAAAATAGACGAGATAAATCGTGTGGGATAGGGCAAGAAATTTGTTTGTCAGCCCGAATTGTTAAGGCTAAAATTGACGAAAATTTTTTCATGAAAGCATGATGTCAAATACACCTCCCACGATTATCGGCAATATTCCAAAACTTCCTGCGAAATTCGCCACATGGATCATGCCATTCTTCTTGTCCTGTTTAATGAGTGGCATGGTGTCCTTGATCAACATGCTGATCAATGTCGGTTTGATTAATGGCTTCTTTATCAAGTGGTTTTCTGCATGGATGGTGTCGTGGGCTGTGGCATATCCCGTAGTGCTATTCGTTTTACCTTTGGTTCGACGTTTAACTGCTGTATTTGTAGATATGCCGAAAAATTGATTTCTATCCATCTATTTTTGGCTATTCGCCCATTTTTAATTACAGGTCACAGGTTTTTCTAATAACTCTGCTTTACCATTGGCAAAAGTATAAAGTTTTGCATTATTAAATACTTTAATGGTTTTGGCTTTACTTAATGCGGTTTTAAAAGTCGGCATTTTTTTCGCATTGACCAAGTCAAAAGGATTGCCATAGTTTTTATTGTCGATCAAAAACTGGACTTGACCTGCTTCTGGATCATGCGCTTTTAAAAGTTCTTTGCCATCTTTGTCTTCAATACTAAAACTGGTTTTCTGTGTTGTAATTTTACAATTCAGGCGTAAATATAAAATATTTCCATCTGTTGATTTATTCTGAAGTGTATAAATACCTTGTAGATCATTTTCAATATAGACCCATTGACCTGTCGGCATATTGATTTTCATTTGTTCCAATTTTTCTAATGTCGCCTTACTGACATCAACCACGCCTTTTTTATCAATTTCAGGAATTTTTGCTTCACCTAAACCGACAAGACTTTTTACTTTTTCTGTGGTTTTAGAGACGCCAGAAGATACTTTTTTAGCAGTTTGGCAACCAGTACATGCGATGGCAGTACTTAAAAGAAGAATAGGTAGTTTTACATTCATTGTTATAAATTATGAGATTATTATCTTGCTGACAAAATAAATCTAAAGTTAAAAAAAAGCAATCATTGGTAAATATTGCTAACAAATCTATATAAGATTCAATAGATTTTAAATGAGAGGTGAGCTACAAACTGAAATTAAAAGCAACAATAAAATTAAACTGAGCAGAATTTATCATTTTGTAAAATACTTGGAATATCATTATCACGTATCTAAATACCAATTCATCCTAAAATAGGCTTAAGCTAGTACCCGACCAAAGTCTTAGTTTAGTAAAAGAGAGAAGCACAGCGATTGCTTCGATGAGAATGGAAATGCCAACGGAAACCTCGAAAAAATATCCTTTATATATTCATTATGCTGGCAATGCCTTGCTAGAACTACCATTACTCAATAAAGGTTCAGCCTTCACAGAAGAAGAGCGTACCCAATTTAACTTACACGGTTTAATCCCTCATGTGATCGAAAACATCGAAGAACAGAGTCAACGCTCATATCAACAGTACTGTTCTTTTAGTGAAGCGATCAATAAACATATTTATTTACGAAATATCCAAGACACCAATGAAACATTGTTTTATCACCTGATTGAAAATCATTTGAGTGAAATGATGCCGATTATTTATACACCGACTGTGGGTGAGGCATGTCAGCGTTTTTCAGACATCTATCGTCGTCATCGCGGGGTGTTCCTATCTTATCCAGATCGTAAATATATCGATGAAATTATTCATAATGTAAACCGCAAAAACGTCAAAGTCGTAGTGATTACCGATGGCGAACGTATCCTTGGTTTAGGTGACCAAGGGATTGGAGGGATGGGTATTCCAATCGGTAAATTATCGCTGTATACCGCGTGCGGTGGGATTAGCCCAGCTTATACGCTACCGATTACTATTGATGTTGGAACCAATAATCAGCAATTACTCAACGATCCGATTTACCTCGGATGGTCTGAGCCGCGCATCAGTGGTGATGAGTATTATGAGTTTGTTGATGAAGTGATTGCTGCGGTGAAGCGTCGCTGGCCGAAAGCTTTGATTCAATTTGAAGATTTTGCACAAAAAAATGCGATGCCTTTACTTGAAAAATATCGTGATCAGATTTGTTGTTTCAATGATGATATTCAGGGTACAGCAGCGGTATGTGTTGGGACTTTGATTGCAGCAAGTCGTGCAGCGGGTAAACAGCTTAAAGATCAAAAAATTGCCTTTTTAGGTGCAGGCTCGGCAGGTTGTGGTATTGCAGAACAAATCATTGCACAAATGGTTTCAGAAGGTTTAACTGATGCTGAAGCACGTGCGCAAGTCTTTATGGTTGATCGTTTTGGTTTAATTACTGAAAATCAGCCGAATCTGTTAGATTTTCAACGTAAATTGGCACAAAAGTCTGAAGATGTTGCGCATTGGGGCAATGCCGAAGAAATTATTTCCCTGTTCGATGTTGTGAAAAATGCCAAACCAACAGTATTGATCGGTGTATCAGGTCAACCAGGTTTATTCACTGAAGAAATCATCAAAACTATGGCGCAGAATTGTGAATATCCAATAGTGTTGCCTTTGTCGAATCCAACTTCTCGTGTAGAAGCTGTCCCTGCGGATATTCTCCAATGGACTGAAGGTAAGGCTTTGATTGCGACAGGTAGTCCATTTACCCCAGTGAATTATCATGGTCAAACCTTTAATATTTCACAGTGCAATAACTCGTATATTTTCCCAGGAATTGGTTTGGGTGTTGTTGCGTCGAATGCAACTCGCATCACGGATAATATGCTCATGGCATCAAGTTCTGCGTTGGCAGATTGTTCACCGAAGTTAAAAGACATCCACGCAGATTTATTACCTGATTTAAATGAACTGCAAAAAGTGTCTAAAATCATTGCTTTCAAAGTTGCTAAAGCTGCAATTGAAGATGGTGTTGCACCATTAATTACAGATGAACAGTTGCATGAAAGCATTGAAAAGAACTTCTGGAAACCAGAATATCGTGATTATAAGCGAGTTCCTTTTTAATCATGCATTTAATTTGAAATGAAGAAAATGAGATCTTAAATAGATCTCATTTTTTATGTTTGATTTTTCTAAAAATAAAAAATTTAACAATTTTAAGCTTTCCTTTGATTCTTCATTGTTTAAAATAACTTCATAAAAATTAACTATTCATTATTAAAATGTTAAAAAATATTAATAACTTACTTGAAAGCTTCGGCTTAAGTATGCAGAAACGTGCCATTCATGTGCAGTTTTCCAATCAGAATTTAAATAGCAGTGTATTTTTACAATGCATTCAAGGTCAGCATATTATCAATCAAGGCTTAAAAGCTGAGTTATTGTGTTTATCGACCAATGCGCATATTCCGTTAAAGCAATTCATTGGTTGCCAAGTTGCAGTCGACCAAGTGACTGATTTTGGTGAGTTATATCGTACGACAGGAATTGTCACAGGGGCGAGTCAAGGGCAGAGCGATGGTGCATTGACGGTGTATAAGCTGACACTTGAGGATGCTTCTACACTTTGGCATAAACGTCGCAACAGCCGTGTGTTTATGAATAAAAGCGTGGTTGAAATTACCGAGATATTGTTTAAGGAATGGCAAGCGAAAAGTGCGTTGTTTGCTTCAAGTTTGAGTCTAGACAGTAGTGGTCTTAAAAAAGAGTATGATGTCCGCCCATTTGTCATGCAAGCTAATGAAACTGATTATGATTTCCTCACACGTTTATGGCGTAGTGAAGGAGTTAACTGGTTGGTGGATGAATCAGTTAAAATTGTTCCGATCTCTGCGACTCAAATTCAAGCGCAGAAATTACGCTTAATTGATGATAATTCTCAATATGAAGCGATGCCTCGACGCAGTATTCGTTTCCATCGTAGTCATGCCACGGAACGCTTTGATACCATTACCAATTTGATTGCACAACGTTCCATTCAATCTACCGCAATTCAGGTGCAACGTTGGCAAGCCGACAGTTTGTCGCAAGATCAAGGTGAGAGTGTATTAAGTCATCATACGCATAGTGATCAACAAGATAATGAAACCTTAAGTTTGGAACAAGCATGGACTATTAGCCCAGCTTGGACCAGTGACTTAAAGGGTGAAGATCAGACTACGACTTCAAGTTCTGCACAAATTGAAAAGCTCAACAATCAACTCACACAGTATCAAGAATTGCAGTCTAAATATTTCACTGCGACCAGTTCAGTCCGTGATGCACAAGTCGGTTATTGGTTTGAACTTAAAGAGCATCCTGAAATTGATCAACACGAAGGTTCAGATCGCGAATTTTTGATTTTAGGCAAAACTTTTTATAATCAAAATAATTTGCCTAAAGAATTACAAGATCAGCTCTCTAAAATTTTAAATTTAAGCTATTGGAATCATTTAATTAAAGATCAACGTCAAGCCAATGAGTTGTCTTTAGTTCGTCGCGGGATTTCGATTGTTCCTGAATATAATCCTTTAGACCATCGCCCATCGGCTTTCCCACAACGTGCCAAAGTCGTTGGACCTCAAGGAGAAACGATCTATGTGGATCAATGGGGGCGCATCAAAGTTCGTTTCCTCTTTACCCGTACCGATGATAATGCCCATGATGGTGGTGCAGGCTCTAATGACAATGATACGGATTCAGCTTGGGTAGATGTATTGACCTCATGGGCAGGTGAGGGCTATGGAACACGTTTCCACCCACGTATCGGTGAAATCGTCGTCATCGACTTTTTTGATGGCAATGTAGACCGTCCATTTGTAATGGGGCGTTTGCATGAAGCTGAACGTCACCAAACTATGTTCGATATCAAAGGTCAGTTACCCGATACTAAAAAACTCAGTGGTATTCGTTCTTCTGAGGTTGGCGGTTCAGGTTTTAATCAACTTCGTTTCGATGACACGACAGGGCAAATCAGTGCTCAGTTGCAAAGTAGCCATGCAGCGACACAGTTAAACCTCGGAAATTTAAGCCATCCGAAAGATAAAGAAGTCAGCGATGGTCGTGGCGAAGGTTTTGAACTCCGAACCGATGCTTATGGTGCGATGCGTGCGGGTAAAGGGATGCTGATTACCACCTATGCACAGGAAAATGCAATCGCAGATCATCTTGAAGCGGCACAGGCACAGTCCTTGCTCAATCAAGGTGCTGAAAGCATGAAAGCATTGAGTACAATTGCTGTTAAGCAACAAACAGATTCTTTAAATGTTATCAATCGTCTACCAAAACTGATCAATTCTTTAGAACTAAAAGGTGCAAATGAAGCATTACAAGCAACCGTAGGTTTGTTTAAAAATGCGATTAGCTCTGACCCTATTTCTGCGCTGAAAAGTAGTGGTGACTTCATTGATGATATTAAAAGCTTTGGCAAAGATACCCAAAATATTGTCAGTGAATTTAAAGACTTTTTTGATGATGCAAAAGAATCAGTCGAAAATTTAAAAGACTTTATTGAAAATATTGAAGAGCACGGTTCGGATATTTTAAAAGGAAAGTTATCTAGCTTTAAAGACATAAAAGACAAGTTTGATTCTAATCCACTCGAAGCTTTAAAGGATGTTGGTAAAGTCTTGGGTAATGTTGAAATTAAAGATTTTGATTTAACCAGTACTTGTGGAAGCTTTGGCAAAGGAAGCAAGTTGGATGTCAATCCAATGCAAGCTTTAAGCTCACTCCAAGGTTTTATGGAAGGTTATACGCAAGGTCTTGAAACCAGTAGTGATGATAAAAAACAAGAACAAGGCAAAATTTTCCGTCAAGCATTGATGCTATTGGCTTCTCCAAACGGTATTGCTTTAACCACACCTGAAGACATTATTTTACAAGCTTCGCAAGACATTGCTGAGAGTTCTGGTGCTTCGATTAATTTGAGTGCGCAGAAGAATATTGTGGCGCATGCGCAAGATAAGCTGAGTTTGTTTGCTGCACAAAAGGGCTTGAGTGCTTATGCAGCAAAAGGTCCGTTAAAAGTTCAGGCTCAGGATGATTTGGTCGAGATTATTGCCAAAAAAGTGATTAAGCTGATTTCGACAGAAGATAAAATTGAGCTGACCAGTACCAAAGAGATTGATCTAAAAGCAGGTGGTACTCAGCTGATTGTGAATGGTAGCGGTGTCTTCATTAAAACGGGTGGCAAGTTTGAAGTGAAGAGTGGGCAGCAGGTGTTTATGAGTGGGGCGAAAGTATCTTATGAGGTTCCTCAGCTACCAAATAATGTGATGTATAGTAATAAGTTGGATGTTTATGATTTGTTCTGGGATTTTGATTTACCAAATTTATCTTATGTAGCTAAGTTTAAAGATGGAAGAATTTCAAGAGGTTCATTAGATGAAAATGGTCGAACTGCACGAATTGGTTCTGACTCTTCTGAGCCAGCAGAAGTATTTGTAGATACTAATACTGACTGGGTGGTAGAAATTGAAGAAGATGATTCAGAGGTTGAATCTGAAAATCAAAACATTTAATAAAAAGAAGGCAAAAGAAAATGAATACAGCATTAAAAGACAAATTATACAATATTACTTTTACTTTACATGATTTAACACATAAGCCAATTCCAAATTTATATTATGAAATTAAAAATGGTAAAGAGTTAGTAAAAAAGGGTAATACGAATGGACAAGGGGAAATTTCTCTTAAATATGTTGGAGGGAATACGCTAACTGTTTTTGTTCGTAAAGATATTGATAAAACTATGAAGAAAATTGGTGAAATACATACACCAAGTAAAAATATAAAAGTAAAGCTTATTAGTCCAAAAATGAAGTTTGATGTGACTTTATTGCCACATCAAGAGCAAGGTAAATATTGGAGAGGGACATATAAAGTTAAGAGTGGTGATACACTTTCTAAAATTGCAGAAGAACATCATACAACGGTTTCTGCTCTATTGGCTTTAAACCCAAATATTAAGTCTCCAAATAAAATTTATCAAAAACAAGAAATAGACATTGTAGAGGGAAATGCTGATGCAATAATAAAATTAGACGAAAACTCAACTGTGAAAGTTCCACCAGTGAAGAAAACGGGTACAGTTGCTCTAGATCGTAAAAATAAGTCTTCAGGTTCGAAGTCCTCAGCTTCAACAGATACAAAAAGTAAAACTATCGAGCAGAAAACTGCAAATACTCAACCTCAACCTCAACCTCAACCTCAACCTCAACCTCAACCTCAACCAAAGGCAATAGAATCTAAAAAAGAACTGACACCCCCTGTGTCACCTCAGCAAAAACCTGTACCACCTCCACCTCAAAAGATAGAGGTGCAACAGGAGCATAATGAAGATAAAAAGCCTGTAGCTGTAGCAAGCTTAAGTGGGTGTGTATGTAAGGATTATGGAATAGCATGGGGAAAAAGTGGAAAGTTTGTAAATTGTGAATTTAGAAAAAAGGTTATTCAAATTTGTAAGGACATGTGGCCAAATGATATTAAAAATATGGCGAATAATTTGATGGCATGTATGCACTTGGAAACTGGAGGATCATTTAGTCCAGCTCAACCTAATGGTTTGGGCTATTATGGTTTAATTCAATTTGGTCCAGATGTTCGTACAGACCTAAAAATTTCAGTAAAAACGCTTACAAATATGTCTGCTGTTCAGCAATTAGACCTTGTAAAAAAACATTTTATGAAAGCAAATCGTCATAAGTTGATGAAATCATTAACAGATATGTATTTGTATATAAATTATCCAAGACCATTGCTGGCAGGTAAAAACAAGCCTGATGATATTGTATATGAGGGTGGAGGGAAAACAAGTCCTTATCATGCAAACCCTTCTTTCATGAAAGAGAAAGGAGAATATCAAAATGTTTTTGCATACAGAACTAAGAAAGATGGTAGTTTTAAAACAGATAAAAATGGGAATAAAATTCCAATAAGAGGGTTTGATGATGGTAAAACTTATGTATGGGAAGTAACTGAGGAAATTAATAAGCATCTTACACAAGGGTTAGATGCTAAAAATTTAGAAACAAACTTTGCATGTTCTATAAAGAAAACAGAAACAGCAAAAGGCTTATGCCCTGATTGTCATAAGAATCATGTTGATTTAAGTGGATCTGTTGATTGGATTTCTCAATTTACACAACCAAGACCGAATGTTGCTTGTGCAAGAACTTGCGTACTGATTTTAAAAAAGAGTGGTTTAAGTTCAACTGCTGGTTCCTCTACAAAGTTATTCCAGGTTGCATTAGAAAATTCGGTTCATAATGCTATTAATCCAACAAATGATTTTCAAAATGGATTGAATTATTTAGATAAAGAGCTTGATGCAGGTCATCCTGTTATGGTGGGCGTGGATCATAAGCTAAACTATGGTTACAATGAAAACACAACTGATCATTTTATAGTAGTTATTGGTAGAGGTTGTGAGAATGGAAAAAATTATTATCGTTTTTATGATGTAGGAACTAGACATAAAGATAAAGGGGCAAGTGAAACTAATAAACTTTACATAACTAATGGTTTTTTACGTGGTAAAACTGCTTACAATGGCAGTACTCATACAATGACACAAGTTAGAAGAAATTAATGACATGAAAGATAAGATTTTGGTTAGTTTATTAGGTTTAATATTATCTTTTTTTGTAACCTCAGCATTTGCATTAGTTCCTCCTGGTGATTATGTGATGGTTGAAAAGAAAAAAGATAAATTTGTTAGATTATGTCAAGCTGAAACAACGAACGAGATTGAAAATATAGTTTTGACAAAGAATCATTTATATTTAGGCTTGCCAGAGAAAACTGATTATTTAATTTTAAAAAAAACAAATAATTCTTTATTTGTCCGTAATGAATTTAATGTAAATTATGTTTATAAAATAAAAAAACTGAATAATGGTAATGTTTATCAATGGGATGCTTACGAAGGTCGTAGAAGGATGGATGATTTATCTTTTTATGCGGTGGATAAGAGTGATATAGGTAAATTTAAAACAGAAGGGAAATGTCAGTGAAAAAAAATTATTTAATTTTATTGTTACTTTTCCCAACTTTATCATTTGGTAATATTGTTGATACTTTTTTTGATCAATTTAAAGCTAAATCTAATTATTACATTTATAAAGATAAACAGTCTAAATGGAACTATGACTGTTTAGTTTATGCAAATATGACAAAGAAAGGATTAAATATTAATACTGTTAATTTTGATAAAAAAAAGAAATCTATCCAATTTACTTTTGATTCGCCAGATCATCCATTTTATAAAGTCAGCAAGATTAAAAAAATTGATAATAATCATTATAAAGTTGTCTTTTACGATGAAGATGGTGGTATTAATTTTAATTTTGACGTAGCTTTAAAAAATAATGGTATTTCTGAATGGGATTATCATGATGCAACTGAAGAATCTGATAACTTTATAGATCGTGGTTTTACATTGATAAGTTTTGATAGTACACCAAAATTTCAAATTATTAATAAATGTAAGCTATAAAGTAAAAGGCTTTAGAAAATACTAAAGCCCTTTTAAGATTACCCTTCCAAAACCTCTTCCAACAAATGCTCACTTGGCGCAAAGAAATAAGCCCCATCAACAGCTGTGACAAAATGAAGAAGACGGTCATGAATCCCATCACCGCTAGTACCAAACATACGCACTAACATTTGATCAATACGTGTTAAATCTTTGGTATACGCAAGAAAGAACAAACCTTGTTCACCTTGACCATCACCATAAGGAAGAGAATGACGTAAGATTTCGAGTTCTTCACCTTCATCATCCTCGATCACAGCACGGGCAACATGCGCATTCTCAGGTTTCACATCATCATCAAGCTCAATACTTTCTAACTTAGTACGACCAATCACATGCTCTTGTGCATCAACTTTTAAATGTTTCCATTTATCTAAATCATGTACATAACGTTGAGCAAAGACAAACGAACCTTTTGCAAAAATTCCAGCATCTTCACCTAATAAAGCCACTTCATCACGATCATCAGGGAATTGAGGGTTTTCAGTTCCATCAATAAAACCCGTTAAATCACGACCATCCAAATAACGGAAACACACACGCTCATCCAAAACTTCAACTTGATTTTGGATGCCATTAAAAAACGATTGGCTCATAGCAAAACACAGATCAGCACGTGCTGAGGCAATGTGAATAAATACATCCGCTGGAATGACTGGCATTTCAAAAGAACCTTGAATCGGTTCAAGTTGTTTAAAACCAGCAGGGGATTGATTATACAGCTTCGCCCAAAGTTTAGGACCAAAAGCGACAGAAGTCTTAATTTCAGCATCAGGATGTTGTGTGATTAAACGATCACGAGTGCTAAACAAAGCATTGAGTTGTTCTTTTAAGCCATCAATAGACAGATCTTTTAAATTAATAACAATAAAACGCGCATGGTTTGAAGGTAATGGCAGAATTACAGATTGGGCTGTCATATGGTGATGGCTCCTCAATTATTTTTTATCCAAAGCTTATTGTGCATGATCAAGTGAGAACAGCATAGTCAAGACTAATAATTTTTACCAATTAAATTAATCGAAAAATATCGATTTAAAAAAGCTATAATCAAATTTTAAAAATCTCCTCTTCTGTTGTTATGTCATATCAAGTTTGGTTTGCCTATATGTTGGCGTGTTGGGTGATTAGTATTTCACCTGGCGCAGGTGCAATCGCGTCAATGTCGAGTGGTTTAAACTATGGTTTCCGCCGTGGCTATTGGAATGCGATTGGACTTCAGTTGGCGCTACTTGTACAAATCATGGTTGTGGCGGCAGGTATTGGGGTTTTATTCGCCACAACACCCGTAGCTTTTTTAGTCGTGAAATGGTTTGGTGTCTTATATCTTTTATATTTGGCGTATTTACAATGGACAGCAAAAACACAATCCATTGATATTCAAGCTGAACAACCTACTAAATCTATCCCAAAACTGATTTTAAATGGTTTTATTGTCAATATCAGTAACCCCAAAGCAATTGTATTTTTACTGGCAGTTTTGCCGCAATTTTTAGATTTATCAAAACCGCAATGGATTCAATATGTGATTATGGCGACCACCATGGTGACGATTGATTTGATCGTGATGGCTGGTTATACGGGCTTGGCAGCGAAAGTATTAAGATTGCTCAAATCACCAAAGCAGCAGAAATATATGAACCGTACCTTTGCTGTGTTATTTAGCTGTGCAGCTGGTTTGTTGAGTTTGGTACATCAGTAGTTTGATTGAAAAATCTGAGGGCAATGTTTGAATTATCTTGAACTGTATCTTTATGTCATCACCGTCATTATCATGATTGCAACACCTGGACCTGTGATGATCTTGGTGGCGAGCGCGGGTTTAAAAGGCGGTTATCGCAAAGCTTTGCAAACCATTATTGGTACAAACTTAGCTTCATTGGTGTTGATCGCTGCGTCAATTTTGATTTTAAAAGGCATGTTTAGTGTTAATGAAACATTATTCCTGATCATTAAAATTCTTGGCTGTTTTTATATTGCCTATTTGGGTTATGACATACTCAAAGATGTTTCTTCTCAGAAGAATGATCAAGCTGAAACTGTATTATCACCAGTTGATGGCGGTGTGGTTAAAGGTTTCTTAGTTGGCATTTCAAATCCCAAAGATATTATTTTCTTCTCGTCTTTCTTCCCGCAATTTATCGGGATTCATGCAAATATCAATATTAGTTTGGCAATTTTGGTCATAGCATGGATTATTTTGGATTTTCTAACGTTGTCTTTGGTTTATTTGTCTTTTAACAAGTTAGCCAAAAGTAAACTTTATGCAAAAGTGTTGGGCTTGTGTGGCGTGATTCTTATTGTGATTGCAGTGTATGGTTTGTATGTTTCATTGAAAAGTTTGATCTAGTGGCTTCAGATCAAGCCACTTTTTTAATTTTTTGAGAAATAAAGACAACAGCAAATAAAATCGACATGGTTAAAACAATGCTTAAACCTGTTGAGATATTTAAAGCCGCACTCGACCATAAGCCGACAGTCACACCGACTTGGGCAATGATAAAGGCACCTACCACCATTTGTTTAGGTGAATGAGCGATTAAACGTGCTGCGAGGGCAGGAATCACCAATAAAGCACCCATTAACAATGAACCCACTGCACGTAAGGCTAATACAGTAAATAACGCCAAGAGCAACATGAAAATTAAGCGTTGCCATTTGGCATTGACACCTTCACTGACTGCGATATCAGGATCAATGGCAATTTGAACCTGTGCTTGCCAGTAGTGATAGAGCACAGCTAATGCACCAATGATTACCGCGGCAAAAATAGGTAAATCTGACCATTCAATAGTCAGTAGATCACCAAATAAATAACTCAATAATTCAGGGCGCAATGCGGGTAAATGTTGAATCAGCAATAACCCTGAGCAGAGCAGGGTCGCCGCACAAAGTGCCAGTAAGGCATCATTTGGCAAACGAGGATCATGCAATACCCAAAGCACAGCCACCAAAAGTACAGCAGTAAAGGTCACACCGACCCACAATGGTAGGCTCAAAACAGCAGCCAAAGCCACACCCAGCAAAGTTCCATGCGCCATGGTATCGGCAAAGAAAGACATTCTGCGCCAAAGCATTAAACAACCCAGTGGTGCAGTGAGAAACACCAGTAGTGTTCCCATGATCCATGCAGGTAAGAGTAATTCTAACCATTCCATCATGGTTTAAGCTTCCGGTTCTGGGTGAATGTGGGGATGCGAACCATGTTCACAGGTTTTTGCTGAGTCGCCATGCGCACAATGATCATGATGATGCTGATATGGAACACGACTGGTGCCGAATAATGCCAAATATTCAGGATGTTGCTGAATGCTATCGGGTAAACCGCTACAACAAATATGCTTATTCAAACACACAACGCGTTGTGTACCTTGCATGACCCATTGTAAATCATGTGACACAATTAAAATCGAGCAACCATAACGCTCAGGCAAGCTACGAACATATTCATATAGTTCTGCTTCAGATTGAATATCTAAGCCTTGCATTGGTTCATCTAAGACCAGAACATTGGGTTGGCGTAATAAAGCACGAGCTAACAATACCCGTTGTCGTTCACCACCTGAAAGTTGTTGGACTTTAGAGTGTTCTAATTTGGCAATGCCTGTATCACGAATGATTTCAGCTTTAATTGCTTTATCACATTTTTCTAAATCAAGCAGGTCTTTGACACGAAGCGGTAGGCTGTGCGATGGATTAAATTTTTGTGGCACATAGGCAAGCTTTAAATTTTTTGCAGCAATGATTTTGCCAGAATTGGGTTTTAAAATACCCAATAACACTTTAATCAGTGTTGATTTACCTGCACCATTTGGCCCAATCAACGTGACAATTTCTTTTTCTTGCAGTGAAAAATCAACATTTTTCAAAATGTCGCGTTCATCGATTCGAACATTGATCTGTTGCAGTTGAACGAGAGCGGCGTTCATGCTTTGTTCGAGCACTGCTGACATATTCCTGAAATCTCAATAATACTATGATGTGGCTTGAAGTGATCTGAAGCGGCTAAATCATCCAACTCTTGGATTAAGCCTTTGGCAGAAGCTTCTTTAACTGTATGACATTCAGTACAAATTAAAAAAGCCGCTTGATGTCCCTCACGTGGATGACAACACGGAATGTAGGCATTGATTGATGTTAAACGGTGAATAAACCCTTTTTCCAATAAAAAGTCTAAGGTGCGATAAACCGTTGGTGGGGCAGCAGGGCGCTCTGCAGAGCCTTTCATTTTTGCCAAAAGATCATAGGCACCCATCGGGCCTGTCGCATTTAAAATTAACTCAAGCACTTCTTTACGTAAAGGTGTAAGGCGTGCCCCTGAGGTTGCACAAAGGTTCTCTGCTTCTGATAGACGAGTTTCTACATTGAGATGATCGTGTACGCCATGCAAAGTATCATGGTGCTCGTGTGAACATAAGCTCATATCAGACCTCAAGACTTCTTGTTTGAATGAAAGGGGATTGCGAATCTTAACATGAAGCGCGATCAAGTTACGAATGGCATAGGCATTTTTTAGCATTTGTTATATTATAACATGAATCTTATTTGGTAATACATTTCAATGAAACGCATCATTGCCTTTTACTTCAGTGCATTATTGGCGAATTTTGCTTGGGCACAAGCACCTTTAGTTGTCTCTACACATCCGATTTACCTCATCGCAAAATCGATTACCCAAGGTGTGGAAGAACCAGTTTTACTTTTGGGAAATCAGTCGGGGCATGACGTACAGCTCACTCCTGATAATCGTAAAACCATCATGGATGCTTCTTTGGTGATTTGGCTAGGCAAAGAACACGAAGCACCGTTAGAAAGAGTCTTGGCGAATAATGCAAAAGCGATTTCTATTTTAAATTCAGGCATTATCCAAGCCTTACCTTTGCGTAGTACCCGTGGCGTTGCTTTAAAAGACACTATGGATACTCATGTTTGGCTAGATCCAAATAATGCAGTACGTATTGGTTTCTTTATTGCTGCTTTGCGTTCACAACAGCACCCAGAAAATAAAACAGCGTATTGGAATAATGCCAAAAAATTTGCCAATGAGATGTTACTTGTTTCGCAAAAATACATAGGCGTAGGTACAGTACGACCTTATTGGGCATATCATGATGCATATCAATATTTAGAGCGTTCTTTAAACTTGAAATTTGCGGGGGCAATGACCGATGATCCCCATGTTGCACCAACGGTGACACAAATTAAGTATATGAATGACACGCGCCCTTACAAAAAAATGTGCTTATTGGCAGAAGCCAGTACCAGTCCAAGTCAGTACCGTAAATTGGGTGAAATTACCTTTCAATCGGTAGATGAGTCATTGGCAAAACAACAAGATTTTGTGGTTGCTTGGCGGACTTTGGCACAAGAAACACAAGCTTGTGTACTTAATGCACGAAAATGATGCAAAAAATAATCAACAATCGTACATATGAAAAGCACCATGAATATCGAAAAAAACACGACTAAGGTCGGGAAAAGATTGCATGTTCAGGGGTGTAACTCTATAATGCCTGCGATTAAAAACGATCATCAGCTAAACTTGTCAAGCATATATGCTGTGAGTGGATAAAAAATGAGCCCAACTAGTCGCATGATTGACCGACGATTAGCAAAAGCTTTGGTCTATTTGCAAGCAATAATGATTCCTGTTTCAGCCTTGATAGCGTGGGTCTTGAAAGACTCGACTGCGGCTTTGAGTGCAGCATTAGGTGCGTTCATTTGTTGGCTTGCCAGTTGTTATTTTTCATGGCAGTCGTTTCGAGCAGCAGGCGCACGTGCTTCAAAACAGGTTCTTTCGAACATGTACCGAGGCATGATGGGCAAATTTGCAATTGTGATCGTTGGATTCATTTTAATTTTAAGCAATGTCCAGCCGTTATCCCCGGTGGCTTTGTTTTGTGGTTTTATACTTGTACAAGCCATGACGTGGATCGCTCCTTTTTGGGCAACCCGTTTACAAAAATGAGTATAAACACAGCAAAAATTGAAAAGTTTTTCAGGAATAGGCGAGATATCAAGCAGCACGCGATATTCGTTTTATTCTATTAGTTTTTTTACATTGACCAGGTGTGATTTATGGCTGCTGAAGAACATGCCCTTACTTCGACCGAGTATATCAAGCATCACTTGACCAATATGACCTATGGCAAAATGCCAGACGGTACATGGAAATTGGCAGAAAGTGGTGCTGAAGCTCAACAGATGGGGTTCACTGCTATTCACTTGGATTCAATGGGTTGGTCTATCGGACTTGGTTTGATTTTCTGTTTGTTGTTCTGGTGTGTAGCGAAAGCTGCAAACTCTGGTGTTCCAACCAAGTTCCAGTCTGCAATCGAAATGATTATTGAGTTTGTAGATTCAAGTGTTCGTGATACTTTCCACGGGAAGTCTCGTTTGATTGCACCGTTGGCACTAACCATTTTTGTGTGGATTTTCCTCATGAACTTAATGGATTTAGTACCAGTAGATTTCATTCCGCATTTAGCTACGCTTATTGGTAGTAACGTGTTTGGTATGGATCCACATAGCGTGTATTTCAAAATTGTACCTACTACAGATCCTAACATTACCCTTGGTATGTCTTTATCTGTATTTGCTCTTATCATTTTCTACAGTATTCGTGAAAAAGGTGTGAGCGGTTTCGTAGGTGAATTGGCGCTGAATCCGTTCAATCCTAAGAATCCAATCGCTAAAGCGCTTTTAATTCCATTTAACTTGCTTTTGGAATTGGTAACTTTCCTTGCGCGTCCAATCTCTTTGGCTCTTCGACTTTTCGGTAACATGTATGCAGGTGAGTTAATCTTCATCTTAATCGCGTTACTACCGTTCTGGATCCAGTGGGCATTGTCTGTGCCATGGGCGATTTTCCATATTTTGATTATCACCCTGCAAGCATTTATTTTTATGATGCTAACCATCGTTTATCTAAGCATGGCAAGCGAAAAGCATTAATGGTATTACCTAACTATCAACCGGTGGTTAGGTACAGTTTTTTTAACTTAATTTGGTATAAAACCTAACCTCTGAGGAATTATCATGGAACTCACTTTAGGTCTAGTTGCAATTGCATCTGCTATCTTGATCGCTTTTGGTGCTTTAGGTACTGCGATTGGTTTCGGTCTTTTAGGCGGTCGCTTCCTTGAAGCTGTTGCTCGTCAACCAGAATTGGCTCCACAACTTCAAACTCGTATGTTCTTAATCGCGGGTCTTCTTGATGCTGTGCCTATGATCGGCGTTGGTATTGGTTTGTTCTTCATCTTCGCAAATCCATTTGTAGGTTAATCAGCTTAATTCCTAAATTAAACCATTGAGGAATTTGCAATGAATATCAACCTCACATTGATTGGCCAAGCGATTGCATTTGCGATTTTCGTCGCATTCTGCATGAAGTTTGTATGGCCACCACTAATCAATGCGATTAGTGAGCGTCAGCGTAAAATCGCTGATGGCTTAAATGCTGCTGAAAAAGCAAAAGCTGATCTTGCTGATGCGCAAGCACAAGTGAAGACAGAAATTGATGCAGCAAAAGCACAAGCGGCTCAATTGATCGAACAAGCGAACCGCCGTGCGGCACAATTGGTCGAAGAAGCGCGTACTCAAGCATCTGCTGAAGGTGAGCGTATTCGTCAACAAGCGAAAGATGCTGTTGACCAAGACATCAATTCTGCTCGCGAAGAATTACGTCAACAAGTTGCTGCTCTTGCAGTTGCTGGTGCAGAAAAAATTCTGAACCAACAAGTTGACGCAGAAGCTCATAATGCCATGCTGAATCAGCTGGCTGCTAAACTTTAAGAGAGGCGAATATGGCTGAACTCTTGACGTTGGCACGCCCATACGCTAAAGCAGCATTTGCTTATGCATCTGAGCAAAATGCAACTGACTCTTGGTCACAAGCATTACAAGTGCTCAGTGCTGCGGTGCAAGATGAAGCATTCTCCGCTTATTTAAATCGCCCTGAGTTGACACCTGTTGAGCAGGTAGCACTTTTTGCGAAAGTTTTAGGTGAACAGCAAACTGAAGCGGTGTCAAACTTTTTGACACTTCTTGCTGACAATGGTCGTTTGACTTTGTTACCTGAAATTGAAGCAGAATTTGAACAACTCAAATCGCAAAATAATAACACTGTTGACGTTGTGATTGAATCAGCTTTTCCGCTTGATTCAGTACAAGAACAGAAGTTGGCTCATGCGTTGGAAAAACGTTTGAACAGCGCTGTGAAAGTTACAGTAGAAGTAAATCCAGCATTGATTGCTGGTGTTGTTATTCGTGCAGGCGACCAAGTGATAGATGATTCTGCGCTTAGCAAGCTTGAAAAAATGCGTACTCGTCTTTTAGCGTAATTGTTAACAATCACTGCAAAGACGAAGACTGAACTAATAAAAGATTGAGGTATAGCGCAATGCAACAACTGAATCCATCCGAGATCAGTGCGCTCATTAAACAGCGTATCGGCGATCTGGACACCAGCGCGACCGCTAAGAACGAAGGAACCATTGTTATGGTTTCCGACGGTATTGTGCGTATTCACGGCTTAGCTGATGCTATGTACGGTGAAATGATCGAATTCGACGGCGGCTTATACGGTATGGCACTGAACCTAGAACAGGATTCAGTGGGCGTCGTTGTTTTAGGTAACTACTTAAGCCTTCAAGAAGGCCAAAAAGCGCGTTGCACAGGTCGTGTATTAGAAGTTCCGGTTGGTCCAGAACTTTTAGGCCGTGTAGTAGATGCTCTTGGTAACCCGATTGATGGTAAAGGTCCAATTGACGCAAAATTGACTGATAAAGTTGAAAAAGTTGCACCTGGTGTAATTTGGCGTCAATCAGTGGATGAACCTGTACAAACTGGTTATAAATCAGTAGATACAATGATTCCAGTAGGCCGTGGTCAGCGTGAGTTGATCATCGGTGACCGTCAAACTGGTAAAACAGCGATGGCGATCGATGCGATCATTGCTCAGAAAAATTCTGGCATTAAATGTGTTTACGTTGCAGTTGGTCAAAAACAATCAACGATTGCAAACGTTGTACGTAAGCTAGAAGAAACTGGTGCTATGGCGTATACAACTGTTGTAGCAGCAGCGGCAGCGGATCCAGCAGCAATGCTTTTCCTTGCTCCGTATTCTGGCTGTACAATGGGTGAATACTTCCGTGACCGCGGTGAAGACGCTTTGATTATTTATGATGATTTGTCTAAGCAAGCTGTTGCTTACCGTCAAATTTCATTGCTTCTTCGTCGTCCACCAGGTCGTGAAGCGTATCCTGGTGACGTATTCTATCTTCACTCTCGTCTTCTTGAGCGTGCTTCGCGCGTTTCTGCTGACTACGTTGAGCAATTCACGAAAGGTGAAGTTAAAGGCCAAACTGGTTCTTTGACTGCATTACCGATCATTGAAACTCAAGCGGGTGACGTATCTGCATTCGTACCAACAAACGTAATTTCGATTACAGATGGTCAGATCTTCCTTGAAACATCATTATTCAACTCAGGTATTCGTCCTGCAGTGAACGCGGGTATCTCTGTATCTCGTGTTGGTGGTTCAGCGCAAACTAAGGTCATCAAAAAATTGTCTGGTGGTATCCGTACTGCTTTGGCTCAATATCGTGAATTGGCAGCGTTTGCTCAGTTCGCTTCTGACCTTGATGAAGCAACTCGTAAGCAACTTGAACATGGTCAACGTGTAACTGAATTAATGAAGCAAAAACAATATGCTCCATATTCAATTGCTGACCAAGCTGTTTCAATTTATGCATCTAACGAAGGTTATATGGCTGACGTAGAAGTGAAGAAAATCGTTGCATTTGATGCTGCGTTAGTTTCTTACTTCCGTGCAGAACATGCTGCGTTAATGCAAAAAATTGATGAGACTGGTGCTTGGGATAAAGATATCGAAGCAGCATTCAAAGCTGGTATTGAAAGCTTTAAAGCGACTCAAACTTACTAATATTCAACTTAGTTGGATTTAGTGTTGGTTTGGTTCACGGATCAACCTTCGAAAGCTCGAAAGGGCTTTCGAATACTAGGTTAAGCGTATGGCAAATTTAAAAGAAATTCGCGCCAAAGTAGCTAGTATCAAGAGCACGCAGAAGATTACTCGAGCGATGCAAATGGTAGCAGCTTCTAAGATGCGTCGTGCGCAAGAGCGCATGGCTCAGGGCCGTCCGTATGCCGAAAATATGCACCGTGTAATTGCTCATTTGGTACAAGCGAATCCTGAATACAAACATCGTTATATGGTTGAACGCCCTGTAAAACGCGTTGGCTATATCATTGTTTCTTCAGATCGTGGCCTTGCTGGTGGTTTGAACATTAACTTGTTCAAAAAAGTGGTTAAACACGTACAACAGCAACAAGAGCAGTCAATTGAAGTTCAATTTGCTTTGATTGGTCAAAAAGCGGTTTCGTTTTTTAAAAACTACGGCGGTAAAGTGCTGGGTGCAACAACTAACTTAGGTGATGCTCCAGGTCTTGAACAGTTAACTGGTTCTGTACAGGTGATGTTAGACGCATTTGATAAAGGCGAATTAGATCGTATTTATCTTGTGTCAAACGGCTTTGTCAATGCCATGACTCAAAACCAAAAAATCGAACAACTTGTTCCTTTAGCTGCTGCTGAAGAGAGCGAGGGTCTAAACCGTCAATACGGTTGGGACTACCTATATGAACCAGAAGCTGAAGAGCTTTTAAATGGTTTATTGGTTCGTTACATTGAGTCTATGGTGTATCAAGGCGTGATTGAAAACATCGCGTGTGAGCAGTCTGCTCGTATGGTTGCAATGAAAGCTGCAACTGACAACGCAGGTGACCTCATCAAGAGCCTACAACTCATTTATAACAAGCTGCGTCAAGCCGCGATTACTCAGGAAATTTCTGAGATCGTTGGTGGTGCCGCTGCCGTTTAACATTATTTTGAATTGAGGAGACAGCAATGAGTAGCGGTCGTATCATTCAGATCATCGGCGCGGTTATCGACGTCGAGTTTGAACGCAACAGCGTTCCTAAGATCTATGACGCTCTCCAAGTTGACGGTACTGAAACTACTTTAGAAGTTCAGCAACAACTTGGTGATGGTGTAGTTCGTACCATCGCAATGGGATCTACTGAAGGTCTTAAACGTGGTCTAAACGTATCTAACACTGGTGCGCCTATTTCTGTACCTGTAGGTACTGCATGTTTAGGTCGTATCATGGACGTTCTTGGTCGCCCAATCGACGAAGCTGGTCCTGTAGCGACTGAAGAGCGTTTACCGATTCACCGTCAAGCACCTTCTTATGCTGAACAAGCTGCTTCTACTGACCTTTTAGAAACTGGTATTAAAGTCATCGACTTGCTTTGCCCGTTCGCTAAAGGTGGTAAAGTTGGTTTATTCGGTGGTGCCGGTGTTGGTAAAACTGTAAACATGATGGAATTGATCAACAACATCGCGAAAGCTCACTCAGGTTTATCTGTGTTTGCTGGTGTTGGTGAGCGTACTCGTGAAGGTAATGACTTCTATCACGAGATGAAAGATTCTAACGTTCTTGATAAAGTAGCAATGGTCTACGGTCAGATGAATGAGCCACCAGGTAACCGTTTACGCGTAGCGTTAACTGGTTTGACTATGGCTGAATATTTCCGTGACGAGAAAGACGAAAACGGTAAAGGCCGTGACGTTTTATTGTTCGTAGATAACATCTATCGTTATACACTTGCGGGTACTGAAGTATCAGCATTGTTAGGTCGTATGCCATCTGCAGTAGGTTACCAACCTACACTTGCAGAAGAGATGGGTGTTCTTCAAGAACGTATTACATCGACTAAGTCTGGTTCTATTACGTCAATCCAAGCGGTATATGTACCTGCCGATGACTTAACAGATCCATCGCCTGCAACTACGTTCGCTCACTTGGACGCGACTGTTGTATTGAGCCGTGACATCGCATCTTCTGGTATTTACCCAGCGATCGATCCACTTGACTCTACTTCACGTCAGTTAGATCCACTTGTAGTCGGTGCTGAGCATTACGAAATCGCTCGTTCAGTTCAAAACGTTCTTCAACGTTATAAAGAATTGAAAGACATTATCGCAATTCTTGGTATGGACGAATTGGCTGAAGAAGACAAACTTACTGTATACCGTGCACGTAAGATCCAACGTTTCTTCTCTCAACCGTTCCACGTAGCTGAAGTGTTTACTGGTGCGCCTGGTAAACTTGTACCGCTTAAAGAAACAATTCGTGGCTTTAAAGGTCTTCTAGCTGGTGAATACGACCACATTCCAGAACAAGCGTTCTATATGGTTGGTGGTATTGACGAAGTGATCGCTAAAGCCGAGAAGCTTTAATTAGCAACTCTAATTTAGGAGATTCACATGTCGACTATGCAATGTGACGTTGTAAGTGTTAAAGAGTCTTTGTACTCAGGCACTGTAACAATGCTTATCGCAAAAGGTGCTGGCGGTGAATTGGGTATTATGCCTGGTCACGCTCCGTTAGTAACTTTACTTAAGCCGGGCGCGATTCGCGTTCTGCTTGAGAACGGTACAGAAGAGTTAATCTATGTATCTGGTGGTGTACTTGAAGTTCAACCGCATGTTGTAACTGTTCTTGCAGATACAGCTGTACGCGCGGAAAGCCTTGATGAAGCTGCAATTATTGAAGCACGTAAAAATGCTGAACAATTGTTAGCAAATCAAAAGAGCGACTTGGACTCTGCTGCTGCTTTGGCTGCTCTTGCAGAAACTGCTGCTCAGTTGGAAACCATCCGCAAAATCAAAAACCGCGCTCAATAAGACGCAGTTTGAGATTGAAGAACCGTCCGAAAGGGCGGTTTTTTTATGTTCTAAATATTGGTCAATTAGACGGAAATTTGTTTAAGTTGCAAAATGAACCATGGATTTGATTTTAAAGAAGAGATAGATTGGGCTTATTTACGAATAGTAGGGAGGATGAATCCGCCCTATTATAAAATCACGCGGGATGTATTCAAATTCAACATGATTCAGCTTTGGCTGACTATAAGTTAAACCTGAAAACGGCATTTAAATACAATACCGTTTAAGATGGTAGAATTATTTAAAAATACAAGTAGCTAATATCGCTACTTTTCCAAAGCTTTTACCATATTCTGAGCAATTGCACGGATGACACTCACCGCGACAGAATTCCCGAATTGTTTATACAATTGGGCATCCGAAACACCGGCTTCTCTGGCTTTAATCACCAATTCATCTGGGAAACCTTGTAGCCGTGCTGCTTCAATCGGGGTTAATTTTCTTGGGTTCTTATTTTCACCTTGCGAAATCAGAATTTCAGAACCGTCTTTATTGTAACGCGCAGAAATAGTATTGGTGTAAGCTGAGTTTTCATCGACCATTGAATAGCCAAAACCATTACCTTTTCTGGCATGCTCTAGTTTACGACGCTGATGTCCTTCCCATAAACGATCGGAAATTGTATATTTTTCAGCAACATTCTTTTCTAAAATATCACCGACTTTGGTTGTGATATTTAAAGGTTCAGGAAAGTGAAATTTGTTATAAGCATCCTCTTCAAGAAAGCCAACAATATAAATTCGTTCTCTATTTTGCGGTAGGCCAAAATCTTTGGCAGCCAAGATTTGATGATGAATTTGATAGCCTAAGTCATTTAAATGCTTGCAAATGACTTTGAAAGTATTGCCTTTATCGTGACCTTTTAGACCTTTGACATTTTCCAGTAGAAAAGCGCGTGGTTTTTTTGTTCTAATAATTTCTTCGATATAAAAGAACATGGTTCCTCGGGTATCATCGAAGCCTTTACGTTGACCTGCTTGGCTAAAGGGTTGGCAGGGAAAACCTGCCAATAACACATCAAAGTTTGGAATTTCACTCGGTACAATTTGCGTGATATCACCCGCGGGTAAGTCATCGTAATATGCTTGATAGGTTTGTTTGGCAAATTTATCAATTTCTGAACTAAATACGCATTCTCCACCGAGTTCTTGAAACGGTAAGCGAATACCGCCAATGCCTGAAAATAGATCAATGAATTTAAAGTGATTTTCCAATGGGGAAAGCAGGTCTGTCGTATTCGAATTTTTTAAATTTTTAAATAATAATTCAGCGACATAGTCTTGAATGCAAATATTCCGTTTCGCACATTCAATACGAAGATCATGATGAAGTTGTTCGTTTAATTTAATGTGGATTTGCTTCATTTTAAGCACGGTGGAAGTTTATAGCTTGGGTATAGAATCTTACCAGGGCATCGAAATTTTGTAAATATTGCATCATTCATAATGTATTGGTTTTCATGATTGCTCAATCAATGTGCTGAACAATTTAGACGTAATTAAAAATGAAATGATGCCTTTTATCGCAATTTTTTGTATAAATGGAGGTTAAGTAATTCCCTCTATGTTTAATGGCTGATTCGACGATGTTAAAACTGATTGATCAACAACCCCACTTTTGGGAACTTTACCAAAACCAAGACCAATATTATTTGAGCATCGCTGTGGATATGAGTTCTGTAGTATCGTGTTGGGATATTCAACTCACAGACTCAGAAGCGGAAGAGTTTAAACAACAGGGTAGAGTGGCGATTGAAGATTTGACCAATGCAATTGTCGCAGAAACCTATCGTGGTGATTTTTCCAATTTAGAAGCGCGTGCTGTTCCTGAACAGATTCAACAAGAGATTCAAACTGCATTTAAAGCTTGGCGAATGGCAACACGTTAATTTTTATTCAGATATAACATGAATTGCAAAGCCATCATTTTCAACCAAATTGACTTTAAATAACTCGTCAAAGCCTTCCGATTGTTGTGGAATTTCTAAGCGTTGCAAAGTTGCTCTCACGCCTTTTTCAGGGATATTGGCTTTGCCTTCACGTTGTGCATTACGTTGTAAAGTGCTGTGCAGATCTGTTTCAAAATAATATGAAATGATTTCAAATTCGGCATCTTTGGCACGCTGTATATAACGCTCACGATCAATACGGGTCATGTTGGTATTATCAATGACCATCTTGGTTTTAGAGGTGAGAGCAGCCTCAAATAAGATATTTTCACGATGTCGTGTTTTCAGCATATCTAGGTTTAAACGCAGATGTGTGTGATAGAAATATTGCTGATAAAAAGTTGATTTACCAGAAGCTTGAACACCTGTAAAAATAATCAGTTGCATGTAATGACTACAAAAATACGTTCATTTCGACATTAAAGCATGCAAATGTATTTGCTACAATTTCTCAAATATAACAATCAATTTAAACGTAAAAGAGAATGAAAAACTATTTTAAGTTCAAAATCTTATTATCAGTCGTTATGTTAAGTAGCTTTACTGCTTGCCAGCAACAGTTTGTGACGACTCCGAATTTACCCACGGAGGCAAGTTTGGTCGCTGATTCAGTTGGCAATGCTTTAGAAACAGAGCTTAATATTGATTATGTAACGGCATTTAAAAATTTAAAGTCGGCTTATAGTCGTTGTGTGGCATTTACTGGCGAAAAAGATTTTGTATTTACAGACAATAAATTAGAAGAAGATTTAGAAATGGGGACATTATTCGCTCGTACTGAGGGTGGTGCATATTTGTCCAAGGCTTTAATCGAATCGATTGGGCAAAATAAAACCCGTATGACGCTATTTTTGCCGTCAAGCTATAAGTTTGCCCAAAGCCGCTTAAAGTTAGATGCTCAGCGCGCTTTGGGTAAAGATCCAATGTGTAATGTCGCCAAACCTATCTAATTTAAATGATGAATGTGTGGATTTAAATTTTAGCTTTTATCTTCTGATTGATTTGAAGATTGTTCTGAACCCGCTGAAAGCAACACCATTCCAGCAAGTTTCATCATATCTGTTTGAATCAAATCCATTTGCTTTTCGATTTTATTAAAATCAACTTTGGAAATATCCAAGTCACCATTTAACAGTGATGAATTTAAAACTTGTTTATTGGCACTCAATACCTGTTGGCGAATATTGTCAATTTCTTGTGTTTTTAAATCTAATGAAATCAAGGCAGTATTAAAACCTTGTAATTGACGAGTGAGGTCTTTCACAGTTTGTTGTAGCTGTAGGTGATCCTTAGATTCAATCGCTTGTTGTAGCTCTGTCTGAGCTTGCTGCAACTTTTCAACATAATTGCCTGTTTTCAATTGCACATCGGCAACATCACGTGCGATATAAAACATATTGCCTTGCTTTAAATCAGCCGTGTTTTTATGAGCGGCTTGATCATGATCGGCGGATGCTAAATCTTGATGATCATCATGGATTTGTTCATTTTGAGAGTGATTATTTTGTGCTGATTCAATTTGGGAGTCGTCATGTTGACGTGATTGTTCGATGGGTTGATTACACCCTAAAAGGAGTACGCCCGAAGTAAAAATAATAAAAGGTAATACAGCACCTTGTAAGAGCTTTTTCATCATTATCCAAAATTAAAATTGATTGGCTATTTGAATACTATAAGTTGGAAAAGTGTAGGGAATGAGGATTGTTGCAAAGGGCATACAGTTTGTAACGATATCAATCTATTATGCGTAAATATCAAAAATAAGAGCATGATCAATCACACTCTTATTGATAAGAATTTCCATTTAAATGTGAAATTATTTCGCCAATTCAGCTTCAATTGCTTGAACAATACGTGGGTCATCGGCTGTAATATCTGGCGCAAAACGTGCCACGATTTCCCCATTTTTATTGACTAAGAATTTTTCAAAGTTCCATAACACTTCAGGTTTTGGATTTGGCGTTAAGCCATAATCAACCAAGTCTTTCCACCAAGGACCCTCGCCAATACGTTCAGGAATCGCATGAATCAATGTGTCGTATAACGGATGTTTATCATCACCGGCAACTGAAATTTTAGCGAATAGCGGGAAGTCTACATTGTAGGTCAATGAACAAAATTGCTGAATTTCATCATTAGTACCTGGTTCTTGAGCAAGGAAGTTGTTAGCAGGGAAGCCTAAAATTTCTAAACCTTGCGCTTTCTTTTCTGTATAGAGTTTTTCTAGACCTTCATATTGAGGTGTTAAACCACATTTAGATGCAACATTGACAATGAGTAATACTTTTCCTTGATACTGGTTTAAGGTTGTTGCTTCACCTTTGATGGTATTCACGGAAATATCATAAACAGAATTGCTCATCTTTTTATCCTTTGAAAGTGAGAGAAATTTATGTGTAGGTTGTTTAATGTTTTAGCGATATTCTAAGATTTCAGCAAGTTACATTTGTATCTATGTGGTAATAAAAAAAGCAGATCATGTGATCTGCTTTTGAATATGAACAGTTGAAACGGAATTATTTACAACCAATTACGGTGCTGCATTGATTTTAGCTTGTAATGCTTGCATGTCTGTCATCAAGCTTTGCTGTAGTTCAGTACCTTTCTTTTGAAGATCCATAATTTTTTGCGGATCAGGAGAACCCGCTAAACCAGCTTCAGACATTTCTACACCAAGCTTGTTCGATTCTTTCATTTTGTCACGAATGGCTGCAACTTCAGAACTTTTAAGTGCTAAGCCATCTAGGTCTTTGTTAAAACCATCTACATAGGTTTTCATTTTATCAACAACGCCTTTCAGCGCATCTTTATCACCTTTTTGTGCAGCTTGCATCACTTCAGTTTGAAACGTCAGTGCTTCTTTAGATTTTTCTACAGAAATTGCTTGGATTGCAGTGAAGTCACTTTTAATGTCTGCAATGTTGTTGCTACTGAGTGAAACTGCTGCAGCAGCAGGTTTTGCATCCGAGCCAGACGTTGTAGCATCAGCAGGTTTTTTGTCACATGCTGCTAAAGCAAATGTAGATGCAATGAATGTTGCAAGGAGTAATTTTTTCATTATTGAAACCCTTCATTATTTAAAATTGTTAAGAACTTGAAATTAATTTGTATGTAAAATAAACAAATTCAAGATGCAGATTTATTCGCATAAGAGCGAAAATGCCCACTTTTAAAGCATTTTTCTATAGCTTTTTTGTATATATACTTATTAATAGGGTGAAAAAGGCTGATAGAAGCCTTTATTTTAAAGCCTAGCTATTAAATTCTGATATTCAAAATATATGTTGTTGCTCTTATGATTTGTATCATGATTTTTAAAGATTTCGCATTTGTGCAGGTGTTTGACCTGTATAACGTTTAAAAAACTCGATGAAGCTGGAGCTATGTTGATAACCCAAATCTAAACCAATTTTTTTAATAGATTGACCTTGTTGAATGCATGAGATGGCATAAATAATTTTGGCACGATTACGCCATTCAGAAAGGCTGAGTTGAAGTTGTTCCTGACTGAGTCGAAGTGCATGCCGTTCGGTGATTTGAAAGGGATCTAACAGTTCTTGCATGCTTTTATGAAAGCGTGAAGTGTCTGCGAGACAATCTAAAATAGGATTTAGAATGGGGTGATTACTCTTGGGTAAATAGTGCTCGTAGCAGGAACTGTGTTGGATCTGATCGACAACCAATTGCAACAAATGTTCATAATATTGTGGAATTGGGATGCCTTGTTTTTGTTGATCTAAAATTTCTTCAATGGTTTGCTTAAGATAGGGACGGACATTTAAGGTTCTGGTTTTATCGGCGAGTTGACTGCACAATCGAGGATGAATCCGAATACAAATATAATGGGTTTGTTGATCATTGACTCCTGCACAGTAATGATGCGTTTGTGGAGGAATCCACAGACCATAACTCGGCGGTGACAAATAAATTTCATCTGCAATCGTCAGTTCTAAAGTGCCATTTAAACTTAAATTAAAATCACCCCATAAATTAGAATGGGGTGTGATGACATCATGTTTTTGGTAGAAGAATTCTTCTACTGAAATCAAATCTGCATACATGGGCGGGTCTATATCGATGTCAATTTTTTTTTGCATTTGGTTATTTAAAAAAATAACTAATTCTTACATGACACAGGATTTAGCTCTGCTTTTGGATTATTCAGCCCACGACTCAGGGTAAATATAGAAATAAAAGCTAAAATGATAAAACTCAGTACACTATACAACAAAATATTGGCATTAAAATGGTCTACTACATAACCACCAATCAATGCACCAGTTGCAATCATGACTTGGAAAAAACCAACAAATAACGGCATTCCTTTTTCAACAGCATGTGGTGCGTGTAGAAACATCCAGATATTCGCTGTTGTTGGGAATGCACCAAAGGCAAAACCCCATAACGCTGTCAGAATAAATGCACCTGAAATATGTATAGCAAATAATGGGAAACCAAAGAATACAATCGCAAAACAGATCGCCACAAAGGCAAAAGTATATCGGACGTTTAGGTTACCACTATAACCTGCGAAAGCATTACCAAAAATCCCTGCTATACCAAATAATAAGAGTAATGAACTGATGGTGGTGTTGTCAAAACCGGCAGAGTTTTTAAAGAATGGGGTTAAATAACTATAAGATGAAAAATGAGCCAAACCAATCAGTAAGATAATAATTAAGCCCTGTCTTGCTTTGTTAATGCGTAATAAAGCAGGCAAATCTCTAAAATGAATCGCTGATTCTGGTTTTAAGTTCGGAATAAACTTAACTCCCAATGCGACGACAAAAAAGCCAATGATAGAGGTGATTGCAAACGATGTACGCCATCCATAAGCATTGCTCAACCATGTTCCGATCGGTACACCTAAGACTGTGGCAAGGGTTACACCTGCCATGACCGTTGCTGTTGCTTTAGCAATCGGTAAATGCGCTGGTGCTAAACGACCACTCAAAGCAATTGCGGTTGCCCAAAATCCACCAATAGCAAAACCGAGAATAAAACGACTGAGCAATAAAATTTCAAAATTGGGTGCAATGGCGGTGACTGCATTGGCTACCACCATGGTCGCAGCGAGTGCCAATAACAAATAACGTCGGTCTAAATTTTTAACCAAAACAGGTAGGAGAGGCGCAGCTAAAGCTGCCATGATTCCAGGTAAGGTGATGACCAGACCTGCTGTGCCGACAGAAACATTTAAATCCGCAGAAATATTATTGATCACTCCGATGGGGAGAAATTCACTGGTGACAAGAGCAAAAGCAGTAATGGCAACTGTCAATAAAGCAACCCAGCTGCCTTGGCTACTGGGGGGCGTTTCTAAGTTTTGTGGTCGCGTATCTTGTGGTTGCATCATATTCATGAGGCGATTTCCTGTCTGGCGATAGTTTGCTTGGCTTGTTTTTAATTCATTAACGATCGTTATAAAAATAAAATATTTGATTGTTTTTTGATTGTCAATTAATTTAATAATGTTCGTTATAAAAATATATGTGAAGTTTATGGCAAATTCAGAAGAGCATATTCAAGTATCAGAAAAGCAAGATATTCATCCAGAATTGAAGCGACGCCGTGGTCGCCCAAAATGCTTTGATGAGCAGGAAGCTTTACAAAAAGCCATGATGCTCTTTTGGAAATATGGTTATGAAGCGACTGCGATGAGTGATTTAACCAAAGCCCTAAACCTCACAGCACCGAGTATTTACAGTACCTTTGGAGATAAATCACAGCTGTTCCACGCATGTTTAGATTATTATTTAAAACATGAAGCCTGTTCACTGGACTTGATTTTTCAACAAGCTGAGACTGCGAAAGTTGCAATTGAAATCTATCTCTATGAAAATCTTAAAAAATTGTTGCAACAGGATAAACCGACAGGTTGTATGTTGGTGACTGCAACGATGAATTGTTCGGAGCAACATCAGCCACTTCAGCATGATTTATTGTTAAAAAGACAACAGGTTAAAGAAAAAATTTATCAACGCTTACAGCAGGGTGTCGAAGATGGCGATTTAAGCTCAGATGCTGATATTCAAGCCATGACGGATTACTATTCAACAGTGATTCAAGGTTTGACTATGCAAGCGCGTGATGGCGTTGCGATAGAGCAATTGGAGAATGTTGTGACTTTGGCACTTAAAACATGGACATTGTTTTAAGCTTGGAAAGAATAACACGTGTCTGAAATCCGCTATTGATGTCTGAAATACGATATTTAAATTAATTCCGACTTCTTTGATAATGTTTAAAACAACCTTGAATTGCTAAAATTATGTACACCAATAGTAAATCGATGTGGTGGGCAGTCAGCTTACCGATCTTTGCCGTTTTAATCTGGTCAATGAATATTGCTGTAACACGCTATGTTTCGGATTATATTTCGCCTGTCAGCATTAGTTTTTATCGTTGGTTGGTGGCATTCGTTATTTTAACACCGTTTATGTTGCCAAAAGCGTGGCAGCAACGCCAACTCATTCAACAGCATTTTATGCAATTTGCTGTATTGAGTGCTTTTGGTATGGTGTTGTACCAAGGTTTAGCTTATAGCGCGGCGCACTATACGACAGCAACCAATATGGGGATTATCAACGCTTTTATACCTGTATTTACCATCTTTGTTTCAATCCTCATTCTTAGAGAAATTCCGAATCGTTTCGCTGTCGTCGGAAGTCTTTTGTCTTTCTTTGGGCTACTTTACGTCATTAGTCGAGGAAGTTTCGCCAACCTTGCCCAATTGGGAGGGCATTGGGGCGATGTACTGATGGTGATGGCAGTGTTCTTTTATGCTTTTTATGGGGTATTCCTAAAAAAATGGCAGTTAAAAGTTCCCTTACTGATTAGCTTATATGTGCAAATTGCATTTAGCTTGGTCTATCACTTACCGTTTATTTTGTATTTCGGCTTGGATTCAATTAATCATGACAATGTTGCCAGTGTGCTTTATGCAGGTATTTTCCCATCGTTGATGGCACCTTTATTGTGGATGCTCGCTGTGCAATATCTTGGTCCTAACCGTACCAGTATTTTTATGAATTTGATGCCCGTGTTTACCGCTATTATTGCTTATTTTTGGTTACACGAAGATTGGACGGTTTCGCATACAATCGGTGGGGTAATTATTTTACTCGGAATTGCATTGGCGCAAAAAAAGTCACTTAGTGTCAAAAATAGTACATAAGTCGAATAATTTTAGGTTGTTTTTGGTGGAAAAGTATGCAATTAAACCCAAATTTAAAATATTTTTAGCACTCAATTTATTCGAAAATAATCATCCAATTTATTTAAAAAGTTAAATACTAAAATAAATTGAATTACTTAATTTTATTGGTTGATCGAATTTTCTTTGTATCGCAGGTTTGAGGCTAAGTATGTGAAGATTAATACATTTGTATTAAAAAAGTATTTGTAGCATAATCTTTCTATCGAGATTGATTAAGTTTTACTTAAACTAAAATCTCAATCAATTTGTCATACCCTCTGGATGTGGTTAAACGCATCCTTTTTTATGCTCAGCCAACCCTATATATGGCTGAGTTTTTTTTTGCTTTTTTATTGAAAATATTAAAATTTGTCATGTAATTTATATTGTAAAAGTAAAGTATTAAGCACGGATAATTGCACCTGTAGATGCATCAATAATTTTACTTGGCTCACGGCTTAAACCTAAATCACCATTTAAATAATTGAGATCAGAACCAAAGTATTGGTTTGCCTCTTGTAATGATCGAGCAGGCTCTAAACCTGCGGGATTAGCACTGGTTGAAACAATAAATCCATTAAATGCATTACAAAGCGCGGTGCATAAAGGATGGTTGGTGACACGGACAGCCACTTGAGGGTGGTCGCCTTTAATCCATGCAGGGATTTGGTCATCGGCAGGGAGTAACCATGTGGTGGCACGTTCTGTTTTTGAACGTTGAGTCCATGAGTGAATGATTTGCTCACGAATGGTAGGATCGATATCAGTGAGCAAATGTTCAACTTGGGAAAATTGTCCAGCCAATAAAATGACGCCTTTTTCGATTGGACGTTGTTTTAATTTTAAAATCTCTAAGAACGCTGTTTCATTATAAGGGTCACAGCCCAGACCCCATACTGCCTCTGTTGGATAAGCCAATACTTTACCTTGTTGAAGAACTTGAGCAGCTTCAGCAACTGAGGTTGTAATCATTGAGATTCACCTTGTCCATTATTTGAGTAAAGGACTATTGTGAACCTTAATGACTCGCTCGGCAACGTAAGTAACGTCCAGACTGCTGAATACACAGCCCTAAAAGTTCGAGTTCCATCAGGTAACTGGTTAATTCAGCAGTATTTAATTGAGTTTTTTGCACTAGTGAATCTAAATCTTGCCCAATCCAATCAAGCGACTGATAAAGACTAAATAAATGAGCTGGAATTTCAGGTGATAGTCTGACTTCTGCACGTTTTTCAGTATTTTCAACATGTTGTTCGCAATGCCACTGTGTAGGTAAAGCGAGGTCTTCAACAATTTGTTCAGGGTGGTCGACAAGAATTGCGCCTTCACGGATCAGTTGATGACAGCCTTGATGATGCTCACCATAAATATGTCCAGGGATCGCGAAAATGATTTTACCTTGTTCTGCCGCAGTTTGCGCCGTGATCAGTGAGCCACTGCCCAATTGTGCTTCTGCAACCAGTACCCCTAAACTCAGCCCGCTGACGATACGATTGCGATAAGGGAAGTTTCGTTGAATCGGTTGGGTTTCAGGTAAGTATTCAGTAATGACTGTGCCTGAGTTTTGCAAAATTTGTTCTTGTACATGCTTATTTTGACTTGGGTAAATCAGATCTAAGCCTGTTCCAATCACAGCAATAGTTCGATGATTTTTTAAGCCACCCATATGGGCTGCTTCATCTATGCCTTGCGCTAAGCCACTGGTGATAAAAAAGCCCTTTTCACTGAGATAATAGGCAAAATCATAAGCCACTTGTTTACCATGTGGGCTAGGTTTGCGACTGCCTACAATCGCGATTTGCGGTTGGCTTAAGTTTTGGAAAGAGCCTTTACCAAATAATATCGGCGGATGATTGTCAAAAGCTAAGAGTTGCTGGGGGTAATGAGGATCTGTGTCTAATAGAATAAAATCAGTATGTTGTTTTATTTTATCAATACAAATTTGAAATTTAGCTTCGCCGTTTGAGCTTAAATACTCATTGGCTCGTTCAATATGACTTTTATGAATTTTTAGTTCAGACCATCTCGCTAAATTTTCAGCTTGAATCGCCTGTTGAATAGAACCGAAATAAGTTTCTAATTTCCGAAATGCGCTGAGTGAATGTTGAACCAAATACCAAAGTTTGATGGTATTGAATTGATCATCGGGTATTTGATTCAACATATTCAAATCACACTATATATAGATCATTTTTGACAAAACTCAGTTGTCAGAAATTGCAGGCGGTCGGATGTCCGCACCAACTTTAATCGGCAAACTGCTGTCTAAGATATAGGCATAGCTGAGGTGGTCAAAACTTTTGAAAATCATTAATGTACCAATATGTTGACCTGGTAATTTAATCGTTTCTTTGGTTTTTGGATCGCGTACAGTTTCACCTTGTTGGTAAATACTAAATACCTGACCTGACTGAGCCCCTTGTAAACTACCACGGTCAATGGTGACGACACTGTATTGTGCTGCTGTGCCAATCGAACCTTGAACACGAACGACTTTGCCACCAGAAGTCACTTGATTGGTTGTTGTTGGGTAAAATAGGCTCGGTAATTCAGCATCATAACGTGGCAGGACATAATCACCTTTACGGACTTCAGCATTGTAGCTATCTGTCAGTTCAAGTGTGGTGACATCATTTTCAGACGCAGAAGCAACCGCTGAAGCAACTTCAGTTAATTCAAGACCTGCATTGAACTTCTTACCTTCCGCATTTACAAATGTATAAGGTTTGCCTTCACGGTAAACACCATAGCGTTGTCCGACAACTAAACCATTACCACGTGCATAAACAGTTTGACCTGCACCTGTAATGACACGATTATCTGCCGCACCCACGGTATAAGGAATGTTTTGTAAAGATTCTGGATTGACCACAATACTGTGTTCTAACCAAGGTTTAATATCTGACAATGGAATGACTGAAATCGCATTATTGATTGATTCAACGCGTACTTGAGGTCGTAAAGATGCGCCACCTTGATGACGACGGATAATTCCTTCACAACCATCACCTTCATCGACCCCAATCAAAGGACGACCATCCAGCGTACAAAGCAATAATTTATCGCCAGGATAAATCCAATGTGGATTTTTTACATGCTTATTGCTTGCCCAGATTTCAGGCCAACGCCACGGTTTACTCAAAAATTTTCCTGAAATATCCCACAATGTGTCGCCACGCTTCACCACATAGACATTTGGCGCATTGGCTTTGAGCGCAGGTGGGTTAGTATTCGGGCTTGCATGTGTTGCTTCCATGTAAGTGAATCCTGCACTTAAACATAGTGTTACAGCAAGCAAGTGCTTCTTGAACCCCTTGGCATGAAAGTTCGTTATGCCAGATAAAACCTTTTTCATTATCATAATTCCTAAAATTATGTATCTATATGCGTTATAATACGCATATTACAGACATTTTTTTAATGAAGCACACTCTTCATTTAGTTTTAAGATCAATGGCATAGCAACAGAGGATTCAGTATGGCCTTATTACCTATTTTAAGTTTTCCTGATCCCCGTTTACGCACCATTGCAAAACCTGTCGATACAGTGACTGACGAAATTCGCCAATTAGCTGCCGACATGTTTGAAACCATGTATGAAGCACCAGGTATAGGTCTGGCTGCGACACAGGTCGATCATCATATCCAACTTATCGTCATGGATTTGTCTGAAAATAAAGATCAACCAATGGTGTTCATTAACCCCAAAGTAACGCCCCTTACAGAAGAAACATTACCTTATGAAGAAGGTTGCCTCTCTGTCCCACAAATATACGATAAAGTTGAGCGTCCGTCACGCGTAAAAATTGAAGCAATTAACCTTGAAGGCAAAGCTTTTGAGCTAGAAGCGGATGAACTTCTTGCTGTTTGTATCCAACATGAAATGGATCACTTAAATGGTAAGTTATTTGTCGATTATTTATCTCCTTTAAAACGCCAACGTGCGCGAGAAAAAGTCGAAAAAATTGTGCGTCAGCGTGAAAAGCAAAAAGTGCCCGCGAAGCGTTAATGATTAGATTCTGAATTAAGTTTTTGAAATTTTAGTATTTAACATTTTCTGTTGTTTACAAAGCCCAATTTTGATTGGGCTTTGTTATACTTGTCGCCGTAAAATGTTGAGATGAACGTTTTGTTGAGATTAGGCTTACTGTTGGGTTTTACCGCAGTATTTTTACAGATTGCTGTATTTCTACAGCCTTTGCTACCGAAGCAATATCAAATTGCTCCGGTCTGTGAAACTATTTCTCAAGCTTTAACAGAAAGTCATTTTTATGAAAAGCATCAACAAAGTTCGCACCATCAACATCATTTAGCATCGCATGATTCTGTATTAGATAATTCTGTAATACACGGTTCTGCGATGAATCAGCTTTCAGCACATGCCGATCATCACGCTGAAACCTCTACAAGTTCTCATCACCATGACGCGGGTCATCAGTGCCAATACTGTACGGTGTATGGTAATTTGGTTTTACCGCCTGAACTTGAAGTCAAAGAAGTTTTAGATCGTATTCAAGTTCGTTTATTTGCATTTCAAAAAGCATTTCGCCATGTTTATTTTGTTCTGCAACGCCTATTTCTGCTCCCTCAAGGGCGAGCCCCACCCGTTTTCGCTTAAATCACAACATGTTTTCTAGGGTCTTGACTGACTCCAGCCTTGTTTTAACCAGATTTAAGAGAAAGAAAATGTCTCAGCCTCAATTTTTTTTACAGCCTTTAGCGGCTGCGATTTGTGTTGCTTGTTATTCATCAACTGTCTTTGCTCATGAGCAAGAGAACACAACGCAACTTGCCCCGATTGTAGTAACTGCACAACTGAATAATGATGCCAATGGTCTGATTATCCATGCAGATCCAAAACAGCCGATTCAACCTGTGCCTGCAACTGATGGCGCAGACTATTTACAAAGTATTGCTGGGTTTAACTCGATTAAAAGTGGTGGAACCAACGGTGATGTGACCTTCCGAGGTATGTTTGGTTCACGCATTAAAATTTTAACCGATGGTACTGAAAATCTCGGTGCTTGCCCTGCACGTATGGATGCGCCAACTTCGTATATTCAACCTGAAAGTTTTGATCGTATTTCAGTGATCAAAGGCCCTCAAACCGTTCAATATGCCAATACAGGCTCTGCTGCCACGGTTATTTTTGAACGCGAGAAGCCAACATTGACAGAAGATAAAAACTATCAAGGTCAAGCCAGTGTGTTAACGGGCTCATTTGGACGTCTGGATCATAATGTTGAAGCAACTGTTGGTGATAGCCAAAAATACATTCGTTTAAATGCCAATCGTTCAGAATCGAATAGTTATAAAGATGGTGATGGTCATTCTGTTCCATCTTCATGGGAGCGTTGGAATACAGACTTGGCATTAGGTTGGACACCGAATGACGATACTTGGATTGAGTTGACGGGTGGTAAAGCCGATGGTGAAGCTGAATATGCAGGTCGTGAAATGGATGGCTCACAGTTTGCACGTGAAAGCTTAGGGCTACGTTTTGAAAAGAAAAATATCACCAATGTGATTAAAAAAATCGAAGGGCAGGTGAACTATAGTTATAACGATCACGTGATGGATAACTTTAGTTTACGTACACCTGAAATAAAACATGATCATATGACTCATGAAATGTATTTAGATAAATCTTCTATGCAAGTGACACGTCGTACTTTAAACACACGTCTTGTGATGACTTCGGAATGGGATAAACTCAGCCTGATTACAGGTGTGGATACCCAGCAAAATCATCATGCAGGTGCTATGACATCTCGTATGATGGATATGCCTTTGGCGACCAATATGAAGTTTCATTCATATGGTGTATTTGGAGAACTTGCTTACCAATTTAATGATGCCTATAAATTGGTGACAGGCGGGCGTATTGATCAAGTCAAAATTGATGCACTCAAACTCAATGATGAACGTAAAGAAACACTTCCGAGTGGATTTATTCGTTTGGAGAATCAACATCCTGAACATAATGCCAAATCTTATATTGGTTTGGGTTATGTAGAGCGTGTACCTGATTATTGGGAGTTATTCAGTACAGCTCATGGTAATACGGGAATGCCTACGCCAGCTTTTAATGATTTAAAAAATGAAAAGACTTTGCAGTTGGATCTAGGTTATCAGCATCAACATGGTGCATTCAGCTCGTGGGTATCGGCATACACAGGATTGATTAACGACTATATTTTAATGAGTTATCATAATCATCCAACTTCAGGTGGACATGATCATGGTTCATCATTTAGTGCTGGTGCTAAAAATGTCGACGCAACCATTGCAGGTGCTGAAGCAGGTGTGGGCTATCAATTTACTGATACGATTCAAGCAGATCTAAGTGCTATGTATGCTTGGGGTGAAAATACAGATACGAATAAGCCATTACCGCAAATTGCACCCTTAGAGGCTCGTTTGAATGTACGTTATGTACAAGATAAATATTCATTGGGAATGTTGGTTCGTACTGTGGCAAAGCAGGATCGTATTAGCCTAAATCAAGGTAATATCGTGGGCTATGACATGGGTGAGAGTGCGGGTTTTACCACTTTGGCGCTGAATGCTTCATATAATATTCAGAAAGATTTAAATCTTGCGATCGGTGTGGATAATGTTTTGGATAAAACCTATACCGAACATTTGAATAAGGCAGGCAGTTCAGGCTTCGGCTTTGCTTCGAATGAGCAATTTAACAATACAGGACGTAATTATTGGGCGCGTCTGAGCATGAAATTTTAATTCATTGAAATATTTTAAATTTGAGGACTTTATATGAGTAATGACAGCAATAAACTCTCCCCTGAAAAATCATTTTGGGGATGGCCACTCTTGGTTGTTGCGATTATTTTAAGCTGTATTTTTATGGGAATTTTCTATTTGGCAATAGAGAATGAGCCAGATTACATGCCGAGTAAGCAACAGAAATCAGCCCAGCAACATGATATGTCGCAAATGAATCAAGACATGAAACATGACAATATAGCGCATGAAGGTATGAGTCACGCTTCGATGAGCCAAGAGGATATGGCAAAGATGGATCATATGAATGCTTCAGCTTCTGAGCCAAAGCACGGTCATCATCAATAAATTTTAAATAGTTAGATCAGTGAAGAATAAGGAAGAGAACATGCTTCCTTATTTTTTAATTTTGAAAAGGCTACTGATGCATACTTGCCAATTGCTTTCCTGCATTTTGATAAAGCTCTAGGCTGTATTCCTGTTCTGCACGACCATGTTTTTGTAAATAACGATCCAAAACACCAATATGCTTTGCACCATTATAGAGAACGGTGTTCTTCGCCATGAGATAGAATGGATACCAAGCGAGGGTGCGTGGTTTTAACCCCAATTTTTTCATCTTTTTGGGGCCAATAAAGAGTTGAGTGACATCTAAGTGATTTTGGTAAGCTTTTTTCTGTAAAAAGGTATTGAAATGTTTGTATTGACGTTCGAAGGGTTCTTTGGATAGTCCTTTTGCCAAAACTCGACTACTTTCATCAACCTTTGGATGGGCAAAATCCAACCACTGCATCCATTTCCATGCTTCTGATTCTTTATCAACGAGCCATTTATCATCGATGCCCATAAGCCAACCCGCATATTTCCAAAAATGCATAATAGCTTCGGATTCCGCTTTGCTTGGGAATATCCCAATCGCACGAACTCCAATCAATAATACAGCACTAAATGCAATATTGGTCATGGCTTGATCGTATTGATTGATTGGCTCACCCCAAACTTCTCGATCCCAATCTTTAGATTTATTCAGTTGATAACGGACTAAAGAATGAATGAAACGGACATAAACTGTTGATGTAAAACCCTCATTAAAACGAGAGAAACTATTGGGTTTATTGACATCTAGCCACCATTTATGTGTTTCAGCCAGACGCTTCCCTGCATATTTGCTCAATGCGCCCGTCGCAATCAAAGGCTGATTGAAGCCTGGATATTGATAACCCGTCATTAATGCCAAATCACGAAGAATATAAGTTCCATTAGCACCTAGTCGGTGTGTAAATTGAATGGCTGTCTCAATTTTAACAGGGTCAAACCACATTGGCTTTTTTTCAACTAGATTAAAAAACTCAGTGAGGACAGGCTCTTCTTGAGGCAGTTTGTCGATACCTTGATAAAGTGCTGTTTCAAATAACTTACGATTTTGGCGAGGATTGGTCATGACCCATTGCATGACTTTATCCATCGGAACATCACCTGTTTGTAATGCCGCATTTAAGGAAATGTATTCTTCATAACTGGGTTGAGCTTGCTGATTTGTCAAATAATTAAAAATTTTAAATTTAATATTATTTCGTGACATTTTTTCAAAAGGTGCTAAACGCGTCGGTTTAATTAAAGTTTGCATTTCTCGTTTGACCTGTTTATTGTTTAATCAAACTCTAATATGAATAATTATTCGCATTCAATTCGCATTTGAATGAGGGCGCATGATGAGAAAAAAACCACAACAACAACGCGCAAAAATGATTGTTGAAAGCATTCTTGAAGCGACTCAAATATGTATTGCTGAACATGGATTGCTCAATGTGACTACACCTAAAATTGCTGAAAAATCAGGTGTCAGTGTTGGTTCGATTTATCAATATTTTGGTAATAAAGAAGAAATCATTCAGGAGCTTTTGCGCCGTAAGAGTGAGCAACTGGGTTTGGCGCTCAAGCAGATTGCGATTAGCCAAGAAGATTTAACGATCAGAGAAATTATTCCACTTAGTATTCAATTCGGTTTTGACATGATGAAAGCCGATGACGGCTTCTTTATAGAAGTGTTGAAACATTGGCATGGTTATAACAATTCAGATGCTTCCAAAATTTTAGAAAAACATTTTTATGAAGTCGGTTTATACGTATTTAGTCGGTTTTTTAAAGATTGGAGTTTTGAGACACTCAAGAACAAATCTTTTGTCATTATCAATAGCACTTTATTTACTATGATGCGTTATGTCAGTAACAATAATTTTCTGATTTCAGAACAACAGTTGAAAAAAGAACTAACCACGATGATTTTGGCTTATTTAGAGATTGATTCAAAACTGTAAAAGTCTTAGATGAGCTATAACTTAAATCGACCTATGACTTTAAATAGGCAGTGAAGAACGCTTATATAGACATTCTTTTAAAAAAATGACGTTTACAGCGTGATTCTTTCTTGTAGAGCGTAAATAACAGGAAAACATATAGTCATGTTCTATTGATTTGAAACTTGTTGTGGTGAGTACGTTGTATAACACGGTTGTATTTTTAAGCAAAAAAGTAGAATTTTGAATAAAAAAAGCGGATTTTGCAGAATAAATAAACAGACAACACACTTTTTTATAAAAAAATGAAAAAGGGGGTTGCACCCCATCAGAAATGCTGTAGAATGCACATCCATCGGCGGTGATGAAGATTAAAACTTCTGATAAAACAGTGACTTAGTTGAGATTGATTGAGTTGGGTTTTAGGAAGAAAGTTTAAAATAATTTGAATTGCTAGTTGACTTTGAAGAGATTTAGAGTAATATAGCCGGCCTAGCTTGATGCTGACGAAGCATTGAGAAGATCATTAAGAGAATATGAAGAACAACTTGTGTGGATTTTTACTGATTGATTGATCGAAATATTTTCATTGATTGA